>JBIOVW010000502.1:0-4132 GCA_044867945.1 Nakamurella sp.
GCCGGCGCGCTCGGCGTGGTTCCGGGCGGCGAGCGCCGGGCGCCGTTGTCGTTCGCGCAGGAACGGCTGTGGTTCCTCGACCGGCTGATGCCGGGTCAGCCGACCTACAACATGCCGTTCGCCGCCCGGATCCGCGGGCCGCTGGACCGCGAGGCGTTGCGGCGTGCGCTCGACGACGTGCTGCAACGACAGTCGGCGTTGCGCACGACGGTCGACGGATCCGGCAGCACACCCGTTCAGGTGGTGCATCCGCCCAGCGCAGTCCCCCTCGTCATCGTCCGGGTGCCCGACCACCTCGCCGGCAAGGAACGCCGGAAGCACGTCCGGTCGTTACTGGCCGCTGAGGCGTCCAGACCCTTCGATCTGGCGACCGGTCCGCTGCTGCGCGCCCTCCTCGTCATCCGGGCGGAGGACGACCACGACCTGCTGCTCACGATGCATCACCTGGTCGCCGACGCCTGGTCGGTAGGCCTGATCCTGGAAGAGATCTCGCAGCGCTACGCCGCGGCGGTGTCCGGGACCCCGGCGGAGCTGCCGGACCTGCCGATGCAGTACGCGGACCACGCGGTCCGCCAGCGGGCGCACCTCGACTCCGAACTCTCGCGGCACCTGGCCTACTGGACCGAGCACCTGGCCGCAGCTCCGCCGGTGCTGGAGCTGCCGAGCTCGCACCCCCGCCCGCCCGTGCAGTCCGCCGCCGGCGGGCACCACGTCGCCTACCTGGACAAGGAGTCCACGAGCCGGCTGGCCGAGGTCTGCGGCAGGAACGGCAGCACGCTGTTCATGGGCGTCCTCGCCGCGTACCAGGTCGTCCTGTCCCGACTGACCGGTCAGCACGACATCGTCGTCGGCACGCCCGTCGCCGGGCGGACCCATGCCGACCTGGACGCCATCGCCGGACTTTTCGTCAACACCCTGGCGTTGCGGACCTCGCTGGCCAACAATCCGTCCTTCACGGAGCTGCTCGGCCGGGTGCGGGAGACCACGCTGAACGGCCTGGAGCATCAGGATCTTCCGTTCGAGCGGCTGGTGGAGGCGCTGGCGCCGGACCGCAGCCTGGGCCATGCGCCGGTCGCGCAGGTTCAGCTGGTCTTCCAGGCGGAGAGGCTCGAGCGGCTCCGGCTCGCCGGGACGACGGTGCGCGTGCGGGGGGTCTTCACGGACACCTCCAAGGTCGACCTCACGGTGTACGCCGAGGTGGAGCCGGACGGCCGGCTGGCGCTGGTCCTGGAATACCGCACGGACCTGTTCGACTCGTCGTGGGCACGCCGATTCGCCGGCTGCCTGCTGACGGTGCTGGACCATGCCGGCGCCGAGCCGGCAACCCGCATCGGTGATCTACGGCTATTGCCCGACGACCAGTGGCACGACGTGGTGACGGCGCCGAACGTCGCCCCGCCGGCGGCGCCCGTCGCCACGCCGTGGCCGACGGCGCTTCATTGCCTGCGTGCGCGCCCGGCCTCGCAGATCGAAATCACCGGCGGCCACGAGAAAGTGTCGCTCGCCGAGATCCTGGACCGGGCGGCGCGCATCGGCGCGGTGCTGCAACGGAACGGGGTCGGCGCGGAGTCACCGGTCGGGCTCTGTGTCGATCGGTCGCCCGGCATGCTGGCCGCACTGCTCGGCGTGTGGGCCGCCGGAGGCAGCTATGTGCCGCTCGACCCGGGATTCCCGGTCGCGCGGCTGCAGATGATGGCGCAGGACTCGGGACTGCGGCACCTCGTCACCGAGCGCGCGCTCGGCGAGTTCGCCGCGGCGGTGGCGCCCGATGCCCGAAGAGTGGACATCGACGGCGCCGAGGTCGCCCAGGCGCGTCCCCTGCCTGAACCCTCCCGGGTGCACCCGGCACAGGCCGCCTACACGATCTTCACGTCGGGTTCGACGGGGCGCCCCAAGGGCGTCACCGTGCCGCATCGGGCCGTCACCAACCTGCTCGAGTCCTTTCACCGGACCCTGGACCTCGGTCCGGCGGACTGCGTGGTCGCGGTCACCACATTGTCGTTCGACATCGCCCTTCTCGAGCTGCTGCTGCCACTGCGGGCCGGTGCCCGGCTGGTCATCGCCGACAAGGCGCAGGCCGGCGACCCCGCTTTGCTCCGCCGACTCCTTGTGCATTCCGGGGCCTCCGCGCTGCAGGCGACCCCGGCAACCTGGCGCATGCTGCTCACCGACGGCGTGGTGCCGAACACCGTGCGGCTGCGGCTCTGTGGCGGCGAGGCGTTGCCCCGCGACCTCGCCGACGAGCTCATCGAGCCTGGGGTCCGGCTGTGGAACGTGTACGGGCCGACCGAGACGACCGTCTGGTCCGCCGCCGGTGTGGTCGCCCCGTCACCCGCGTCCATCGAGGTCGGTCCGCCGATCGCGACGACCGGCCTGTACGTCCTCGACCGGCGGGGCCACCCGCTGCCGCGGGGCGTCGTCGGTGAACTGTGCATCGGGGGGATCGGGGTGGCCCGCGGCTACCTCCGCAGGCCCGGGCAGACGGCGGACCGCTTCGTGCCCGATCCCTTCTCTGCGGTCGGCGGGGCACGCCTGTACCGCACCGGTGACCTGGCCAGGTGGCTGCCGAACGGCCGCCTGGAGGTCCTCGGACGCATCGATCACCAGGTGAAGATCCGGGGCTTCCGGATCGAGATCGGCGAGATCGAGTCCGTGCTGGCCACCCACCCGGCAGTTCGCGAGGCAGTCGTCGTGGTCGACGGGGACCCCGACAACCGCTACCTGGTCACGTATGTCGTCCCGGTCGACGGCACCCAGGCCGACGTCGCCGAACTGCTCGGACCGCACCTTCGGACAGTGCTGCCGGAATACATGGTGCCCGCGCTGTTCGTGCCGATGGCCGAACTGCCGCTGACGCCCAACGCGAAGGTCGACCGTTCGGCGTTGCGCCGGCCCGAGGGCAGCACGGCGGCCGCGACCGACGCGGCCGGCGAGACACCGCTTTCCGGAACCGAAACCGAACTTGCGGTGCTGTGGCGCGAACTGCTGCCGCCCGGAACGACGGTCCGCCGGCACGACAACTTCTTCGCCATCGGCGGGCACTCGATGTCGCTGACCAGGTTGATCGCCCGGATCCGCGCCGACTACGGGGTGGCGATCGAGGTCCGCGAGGCGTTCGTCACTCCCACCCTGGCGGGCATGGCGGCACGGTTGCGCGATCATCCGGACTTCCGGGGGCCGCAGGCCCCGACCCCGGTGGACGTGCCGGCGACCGACGGTGCCGACCCGCTCGACGACCTGTCGGAGGACGAGATCGAGGCGCTGCTCAGGGCGGCCCTGGCCCGGCGGCGGCAACGCCAGATCCGAACCCCGACGAAGTATCCGGCAACGCCCAGCCAGCGCCAGCTGTGGTTCCTCGACGCCCTGGAGCCCGGTCAACCGACCTATACCATGGCCGGTGCCTGGCGACTGCGTGGTGCGCTGCAAGTAGCGCTGCTGCGCAAGGCTTTTGAGCACCTGGTGGACCGGCACGCCGCGTTCCGGACGACGTTCGCGACGGAGGGCGACGAACTCGTCCAGGTCGTGGCGCCGAAGGGCACCGCAGCGCTGGACGTGGTCGAGTGCGCCGATCAGGTCGAGGCGGATAACGTTCGGCGGCAAACGGCCGAGCACGTCTTCGATCTCGCGGCCGGGCCACTGGTCCGGGCCGTCCTCGCCAGGGTCGGTGACCGGGAGCACGAGTTGACGATCGCGGTGCATCACGCCGTGTTCGACGAATGGTCCTGGGCGGTGACGTTCGGCGACCTCGCCGAGCTCTACCGGGCACTGTGCACGGACGAGGCGCCTCGATTGCCCACGCTCTCCCCGCATGCCGCGGGCCACACCACTGTCGACACACCGGATGGCGCCGCACGTGTCGCCGACGCCCTGGAGTACTGGCGCGACCAACTCGACGGCGCACCCGAGCTCATCGACCTGCCGACCGACCGGCCCCGGCCACCCGTCGCCACCCGAAACCTCGGCACGCACTCGTTCGAGCTGCCGGCTGCGGCGCGCGAGGCTGTGGCCCGGCTCCGCCGGCGCGGCTACACGCCCTATCAGATCCTGGTCACCGCATGGTCGATGGTTCTCGCCCGGACCAGCGGCCAGTCCGATATCGTTGTCGGATCCGTGGTCGGAAATCGGCCGGAAC
>JBIOVW010000503.1:0-3111 GCA_044867945.1 Nakamurella sp.
CACCCCCGGCGGCAGGGTGACCCGGCCACCGCCCATGACGATCCGGTTGTCCGGGGTGAGCCGGTAGAAGTTGAAGAACGTGCGGCAGTCCACCACCGAGTCACGGTCCAGCCAGGCAATCCGCTCCAGCCGGCCGTCGGTCAGCGGCTCGGTCCGGATGACGTGGCCGGTGACCGGCACCACGCCCGCCGAAGGCAGCCCGTCGGGCTGCACCCCATCGGTGGCCATCACCACGTGCCGGGCGCGGACGATTCCGGCCGGGCAGCGCAGCTGGACCGGGACGCCCGGTCGCACCGACAGCACCGGGCTCCGCTCGTGGATCACCACCCCGAGGTCCTGCAGCCGGGCGGCCAGCGATCGGCAGAGCCGCACCGGGTCGAGGGTGGCGGCCAGCGGGTGCCGCAGCGCCGACAGGTAGGGCCGCCCGCCGAACCGGGCCGCCAGCTCCCGCGCCGACAGGTACGGGATGTCGAAGCCCAGTTCGGCGAACGAGCGGTGCTGGGTCCGCAGCGCCCGGTCCTGCCGCCGGGAGACCCCGCAGACCAATTGACCGTTCAGTTCCAGGTTGCAGTCGAGGCGTTCGCGGTCGACCAGCTCGACGGTGCGGGCGACCGCGGTCACCGACCCGGCGAAGGTCGCCGCCGCGACCCGATCGCCGTACCGGCGGCGCAGCAGCGTGATCGGTCCGCCGACGCCGGGCGCGACGATGCCGGTGCTGGCGCCGGTGGCGCCGGAACCGACCCGGTTGGCCTCCAGCACCACGATCGTCGCGTCGGGGTCGCCGCGCCGCAGGTAGTAGGCCGCGGCCAGGCCCGCCAGTCCCGCGCCGACGACCACGTAGTCGGCCCGGACATCGTCGACGAGCGGGGGTCGCGGGGTGGGCTGCGCCCCGGTCCACCAGGGGGACGGTGCGTAGCCGGCGGGAACGTTCGTCATCGTCATGTTCGATGCTCTTCCTGGATCGACGGGTCAGAAAACGCGGGTGAGCCGGAGCAGTCGCCAGATGGACCCGAGGCGGGGGCGGCCGTGGAAGGCGAGGTAGTCCGGCTGGACGAGGTGCGGCCGCCACTTGAGCTTGTAGGCGACCTGATCGGCGGCGGGATACAGCTTCGCGCCGTGCCGGGCGAGCAGGCCCACCACGGAGTCGACGGCCGGCGATCCGCCGGGCACCCGATGCCGCTCGTCCAGGCCGGTGAACGGGGTGAAACCGAAGTGCAGCCAGCCCGGTTCGCCGTCGCCGGCCTCGCGCCGCAGCCGGTCGATGGTGTCCGCGACGATCAACTCCATGACGCCGGGTGGCGCGTCGGGGCGGCGGCGGGTCAGGTCGTGCAGCCAGCCGGGCCGGGACCCGGGGACCGGCGAGTAGCTGATGTAGCCGAGGACGGTCCCGTCCCGTTCGGCGACGAACAGCCGGCGGAACCGGTCGGCCGGTCCGGACCGTTCGCCGATCAGGACGGCCAGCTCGTGGGCGCCCTTGCCCGCCAGCCACTGGCGGTCCAACTCGGCCAACTGTGCGCTGAGCTCGGCCGACTCGGGCCGGTCCACCCCGACCTCGGCCACCCGCACCCCGGCCCGCCGGGCCCGGGAAATCTTGTTCCGCAGCTGGACGAAATGCTTGCCGGCCAACGACTGCCGGCTCAGGTCGAGGGCGTAGGAGCTGCCCAGCTGGTTGATCCGGTAGCCGTGCCGGCGGAACGTGTCGACGTCGGCCGGCGTCAGCTGGACGGCCATGGCCCGCTGCCCGGACGCCCGGGTGTCGGCGAGAAAGGCTTCGAGCAGGCGGCTCCGGTCGTCCGCGGCGGCGACCACCCCACCGAACTGCACCCGCAGCCGTCCGGTCGGCCGGTAGGCGACGAACCCGTCCACGCCGGGGGTCTCGAAGTACTCGGTGCCCTCGTTGAGGGTCAGGAAGGCGGAGTGGTTGTCCGCGCCGGCGGTCAGTTGGGCGACGCGCCGGTCCAGCCCCGGGTCGACGGCGTCAGCGGTGTCAGCGGGGTCAGCGGACGGCAGGCTCGGCGAGAGCATCACTGGGCGACCCCCCTTCGATCCCGGCCGGGGCCACCTGCTGGGCCGCGTCGTAGGCCCGGACGAACTCCGCGAACAGGGGGTGGGTCTTCGGCTCGAACGACACCCCGAACGGCTTGAGCATGTTGCCGAACAGGGCCCGGTCGCCCATCAGATGGATGGGCAGGGCGAGGAGGGCCCACTCGGGCCCGATCACCAGGCACCACAGCCCGGCCAGCGCGGCCGCGGTGCCCAGGTGGTGCGCGATGTTGTAGGACACGTAGAACGCCCGCGGCACCTGGCCGTGCCGCCTGATCCAGATGAAGAGCCCCGGCAGGTAACCGATCACGTCGATGACGGCGAACAGGCCGAGGAACACCACCCAGCGGATCTCGCCGATGTGCATGATCGCCAGCACGATGCTGATCACCAGCGCGATCAGATATTCCAGCCGGAGCAGCCGGTGGGTGGTGCGGGTCATGAAGAAGTTCTTGTGGTCCATGGTGTCCCCGATTTCAGGCGGTGAAGCGGCCGCCGCGCAGCGAGCGGTCCAGGGCCTCGCTGACCGGGCCGATGGCCGGCGGGTGCATGGCCAGCGCGCGGGATGCGGCCAGCAGGTAGGCGATGTCGGGCGAGGTGACGAACGCGATCCCGCCGGCGAGCGCGGCCGCGGCCATCGACACCCGGGCGACCGCGTTCTCGACGCCGTACCGCACGTACAGGGAGCGGGTGAGCAGCCGTTCCACGTCCCCGTCGTCCCTGGCCGGCAGGTCGAGGGCAACGGCCTCGACCGCGGCCATCGCCGATTCCAGGTCGGCGGCCAGGGCCACCCGATCCTGCGGGGTGCCCCGGCCGGACTGCAGCACCCGCTCCACCAAGGCCGAGGCGACACCGATGTAGGAGGCGGCCACCAGCAGTTCGAACCACAGGAAACCGCGGCCCTGGATCGGGTCGGTCATCGTCGCCTCGGCCGGCTGGAACACCATCATGTCGGGGACGAACACGTCGCTCAGGATCACCTCGTCGCTCTCCGCGCCGGCCAGGGCAAAGCTCTCCCAGAAGGCGCGGCGGCTGATTCCGGGGTCGGTGGCCGGGATGAGCACGATG
>JBIOVW010000504.1:0-3759 GCA_044867945.1 Nakamurella sp.
ACCTGAAGCTGTTCCGGCTGCGGGCGTATGACGGGGCGCTGACCGCGAACCTGACCATGAACATGGCGATCGCGCTGTAGCCGCGCGCGTTCTCCAGCCACAGCACCAACAGGTAGCTGAGCCCGGCGAACGCCATGTTCATGGTCAGGTTCGCGGTCAGCGCCCCGTCATACGCCCGCAGCCGGAACAGCTTCAGGTCGACCAGGGGTTCGGCGACCCTGCGTTCCACCAGCACCCACACCACGACGAGCACGACGGACGCGACGAACAACCCGATGATCAGCGGGCTGCCCCAGCCGGCGGCGGGGCCGTCGGTGAGCGCGTACAACAGGGCGAACGCCGCCAGCGCGATGGTGACGAGCCCGACCCAGTCGACCCTGCTGGATGCCTCGGGGTCGCGCGACTCCGGGGTGGTCACCCGGATGATCAGGAACGTGGCGATGCCCAGCGGCACATTGATCCAGAACAGCCAGGGCCAGCCGAGGCTCTCGGTGATGATCCCGCCGATCGCCGGGGCAACGGCCTGCCCGCCCCAGGCCACCGCCTGCCACACGCCGAAGGCGGTGAGCTGATCACGACCGGAGAACTGCGGGGGGATCAGGGCCAGGGTGGCCGGCAGGATCAGGGCCGCCCCGATGCCCATCAGCCCGCGACCGAGGATCAGCAGCCCCGCGTTCGGCGCCAGGGCGGCGACCACCGAGCAGGCGGCAAAGACCAGGATGCCCAGCTGAAGCATGGCGCGGCGGCCGAACACGTCGCCGAACTTGCCGGCCGCGATCACCAGCGCGCCGGCGACCAGGCTGAACGCGTTGTTCGCCCACTGCAGCGTGGACAGGTCGGCGTGGAGGTCGTCGGCGATCGCCGGGATGGCCACCCCGAGATCGGCAAACGCCAACCAGACCAGGCCGGCCGCGGCGCAGGTCGCGCCCAGCGACACCCATCGCTTGGAACCGGATTCCGGGGCGCTCATCAGTCGAGGGAGTCGCGGTTGATCACCGCGCGAGTGTAGAACGCGCCGCCCACCCGTTCCCGGTCTCGGCGCGCCGGTCGGGCAGGCCTCTCCCCGGGGGATGAGCGCCGGTGCGGAGGCGCGCCGCCTTGGTTCCGACGGGAGTCTGGGGTCTGATGGGAGCCGGCGGCCCGCCGGCGGCCGCGCCATCCTCACCACGACACTTTCGGGGGAGCCGACGTCATGAACGGGGTCATCGGCGGCATCCTGCCGCTCGCAGTGGGGGTGGCGATCTCGCCGATCCCGATCATCGCGGCCATTCTCATGCTCTTCTCGGCGCGGGCCGGAAGCACCGGCACCGGGTTCCTGATCGGCTGGGTGCTCGGCATCCTTGTGGTCACCGGGCTGTTCACGGTGCTGTCGGGCAGCCTGACAAGCGGTGACTCGGGAGCGACCGGAGTCTCCTGGACCCAGGTAGGCCTGGGTGCGCTGCTGCTGATGCTCGGGCTGCGGCAGTGGCGCGGGCGGCATGACCAGCACGGCCCGCCCAAGTGGATGACGGCGATCGACTCGTTCACCTTCGTCAAGGCGTTCGGCCTCGGATTCGCGCTGTCCGCGATCAACCCCAAGAACCTGTTGATGGGGGTCGGTGCCGGCGTCGCCATCGGATCGGGTGGCCTCTCGATCGGCCAGGAGCTCGTCGCCATCGTGATCTTCACCGTCATTGCGGCCTCCACGGTCGCGGTCCCGGTGATCGCCTACGCGGTCGCCCGGGATCGGATGCGACGCCCGTTGGACGAGGCGAAGGCCTGGCTGCAGGCCAACAACGCCACGGTGATGTCGGTGCTGTTCCTGGTGATCGGCGCCGTGCTGATCGGCAAGGGGCTCGGCGGGCTGTGACCGGACCCGCGTCCCGGAAGCAGTCCAGGAAGCAGTCCCGGAACCAGGGGAAGCGGTTCGGCAAACCGACCGGCCGTGACGTGGTCGCCGGCCTCGTCACCGGGTTGTTCAGCATTCCGGAGGGCATGGCGTACGCCAGCATCGGTGGGTTCAGCCCGGTGGCCGGTCTGTATTCCGGGGTGGTGCCCACGATCGTCGGGTCGCTGTTCGCCCGAACTGTGCTCATGGTCACCACGCTGACCAGCGCGATCGCCCTGTCCGCGCGCAGCGTGCTGGAGCAGGCCGGGCTCGACCCGGCCGACCCCGGCAACATCGCGATGCTGGTGATCCTGGTCGGCGTGGTGATGCTGCTGTTCGGCGTGTTGCGGCTCGGCTCGATCATGGGCTTTGTCTCCAACGCGGTGATGACGGGGTTCACCACCGGCATCGCGGTGCAGATCGTCGCCGGTGTGCTGGGCGACGCGACCGGCTACGACCCCGAGTCGTCGAACACGATCGGCAAGTTCATCGACTGGCTCGCCCACCTGGGCAGCTGGGACCCGGCGAGCACTGTCGTCGCCGCCGGGACGATCGCGGTGTGGGCGCTGGCCCGGCTGGTCAAACCGCTGCGATCGCTGGCCACCCTGGTCGCTCTCGCGGTGGTGTCGGTGGTCGTGGTGGCCTTCCACATCGACGTCGAGCAGGTGGCCGACATCGCCACCATCCACCGAAGCCTGCCGACACCGATGCTGCCGAACTGGTCGGCCGCGCCGAGTCTGATCACCGGCGCGGTCGCCGTCGCCCTGGTGGCCCTGGCCCAGGCCGCCGGGATCGGGGCGGCAGTGCCCAACCCGGACGGCTCCCGCACCGATCTGTCGACCGACTTCACCGCGCAAGGCCTGGCCAACGTGGCCGGCGGGATCTTCCAGGCGCTGCCCACCGGCGGGTCCCTGTCCAGGACCGGGGTGGCCACCAGTGCGGGCGGCCGGACCCGGTGGGCGGGCATCTTCGCCGGCATCTGGCTCGCCGTCATCGTGGTCACCCTCGGCCCGTACGCCGAACTCATCCCCATGCCGGTCATCGGCGGCCTGCTGCTGGTCATCGGCGGTGAACTCATCGCGGGCCGGTTGCCCGACATCCGCCTGGTGCTGCGCACCTCGAAGCTGCCCGCCGCCGCGATGATCGTGACATTTCTGGCCACCACCCAGATCCCGCTCCAGGACGCGATCTTCCTGGGGGCGGGGGTTTCGCTGCTGCTGTTCTGCGTGGCCAGCGCCCGGCACGGCCGGTTGGTTGCGCTGGCACCAGGTCGCAACGGCCGCTGGGTGGTGACCGAGCCACCGGCGAGGACGCCGAGCAACGCCGTCACGGTCCTGCACTACGACGGGGTCAGCCTGTTCGCGGAAATCCCGGGCCTGCAGCAGAGCTGGCCCGACACGTCGGAATCGACCAACGCGGTGATCATCCTGTCCATGCGCACCGTGCCCGACGTGCCTTCGTCCACCGTGCTGAAGTTCCTGCGCGGGCGGCAGCTGGAACTGGCCGACCGCGGGAACCGATTCATCCTGGCCGGGGTCCCGGCCGAGATGATGGCCCAGCTGCGGCGCACCGGGATCATCGACCACCTCGATCCGGCGAACCTCTACCCGGCGCGGCCCGAGCTGTTCGGCGCCCTGGACGACGCCGTCGCCGACGCCCGGCGGTGGATCGACGAGCATCGCACCGAACCGGACGGCGGCTGACGGCCGCTGGTTACGGCGTGACGATGGCGAAGTTCTTGTCGCCCGGGTCCAGCACGGCGGCGAGCCGGGCGAGGACCGAGCCGTCCCCGGTGAGCTCGATGCCGGCCTGCGCGAGTCCGTCAGCCGACAGCCCGCCGAGGGCGAGGGCGGGGAGCGCCCGTCGCGTCGTGGTGAGGACGGCGTCCGCGT
>JBIOVW010000505.1:0-4268 GCA_044867945.1 Nakamurella sp.
CCCGCAGGCGGCGTTCCTGTCCGAGCTGTTCGGCACCCGGGTGCGCTACTCCGGGGTTTCGGTCGGCTATCAGCTCGCCTCGATCGTGGCCGGCGGCCTCGCCCCGCTCATCGCGGTCGCCCTGTACACCGGTTTCGGCAGCGGGTATGCCATCGCCGTGTACGTCACCGTGTCTTCGGTGATCACCGTGCTGGCCGTCGGCACCTACTCGGAGACCAGGAACCGGGACCTGGCCGACGACCCGGCGTTCCGGCGGGACGGCACGGCCGCCGTCGACGCGGGGCGGTAGCCGGCGCAACGCACGCCCGGCCGCGGCACATCCGGTTGCCCAGAGCGACCGGATGTTCCGCGGCTCAGTCGTCGTGCGCGTCAGGCATCCGGGACAGCCGCTCCAGCAGCACGGGAAGCAGGACGGCCAGGTCGTCGCCGTCCTCGTCCGGGGACTCCTCGTCCAGGCAGATGCCGACGTCAAGGGCGTCCCGGACGATGCGGGCCGCCTCGGTCGCGGTGGCCCCGATCAGCCGCAGCCCGCTGTCCTTCGCGTCCAGGCGCAGCTCGGTGTACAGCGCGGCGGCCGCGTCGGTGAACCGCAGGGACTGCACTCCGCCGCAGTCGTCGCAGGTCAGGACGGCGAGCACGTGCACCTTCGGGCCGTACGCGAACTCGAGCACCTGGACCCGTCCCTTGCCGGGCGAACGGATGCCGTACGACCGGTGGAACCGGGCCGTGCCCAGCTGACCCACCCACGGCAGGTCCCGGACCCCGGCGGCGACCAGGGAGTCGGCCGTGCCGGTCGCCTGCTCCCGCGTCTCGGCCGGGCCAAGGTGGGCCACCATCCGGCACATCGCCAACGCCTCCGGCTTGCCGGAGCGTTGGGCTTCGGCCATCAGCCGGGACAGGATCTCGACCGGATCCTCGTCACCCATGTCCGCGTAGGAGGCCAGGATCTCGGCGCCGCCCAGCTCGGCCTCCAGCACGGTGGTCCGCCTGGCCAGCAGCGGTTCCCACGGGGTCAGCAGGCCACTGAGCGGGTCGCCGGCGAGGGCCAGCTGAAGGCCACGAACCCACAACTCGAGCTCCTCGGCGTCGTCACCGAACGCCATTCCGTGCTCGACGATCTCCCTGGGCATCCCCATCCGCTCCAGCTCACGCACCAGTTCGACGACGGCGGACGACGGTTCGGCCGGCGGATCCAGGTCCGGCACCGCGTACAGGCCGGGTCCCGGTTCTCGGCCGGAGTGGCCGCGATCACCCGGGCCGGTCGGCTGTGGGTCGGGGACGGCGTGGAGCCGGCGGTTCTTGCGCTTGCGTCGGGACATCGCCCCCCATGGTGCCATCGACCCGCGCCGGCCCAGCCCGACCGGCTCGTCGGAGCGGATGTGTGGGGAAGATCGGGTCGCCTGGCGCAGCCGGATGTTCCGCGCGAACGAGCGTGGACCGGGACCTGAAGGCAGCCCTCGATGCGGCCAACCTGATAGGCAGAGTACAGCATAGGAAACTTAGTTCGCTAAACAGACCTCCGCCGTCGGTGAAGCAGCGTCATCACGCAATGCCCGAGGAACTTGGTTCCAAGTATTGAACGATGTTCGACTTGATGAGTAGTATGAATCCACTTGGAGCCGCTGATTAGACGTACTTGCATCGCTCGGAACTTCGAGGAGGACGGATGACGCAATCCACGGAGAGCTGGGCCGAGTGCTCGGTTCAGGCCTACGAACACATGCACATGCCGCCCGATCAGCTCAGGAAAACCTCTCCGGCCGCCTCGGTCGGCAGTGCCCTCGAGTACTACGACCAGAAAGCAAGGAGCACATGACGCACCGCCTGTTCGACATCACCGGCCGGGTCGCCCTGGTGACCGGATCGTCCCGGGGCATCGGCCGGGCCCTGGCCCAGGGGCTGGCCGAGGCGGGCGCCGTGGTGGTGCTCAACGCCCGCAGCTCGGGCGCCCTGGAAACCGCCGCCGACGAGATCCGCCGGAGCACCGGCGCAACCGTGCATCTCGCGCCGTTCGACGTCACCGATCCGACGGCGGTGGACGCCGCGATCGGCGAGATCGAGGACACCGTCGGGCCGGTGCAGATCTGCGTGAACAACGCCGGGATGCAGAAGCGGGCCCCGTTCACCGATTTCGCCTTCGAGGACTGGAACACGCTGCTGGCCACCAACGTCACCAGTGCGTTCCTGGTCGGCCAGGCGGTGGCCAGGCGGATGAAGTCGCGGGGCCGCGGGAAGATCATCAACATCGCGTCCCTGCAGTCCGAGGTGAGCCGGCCCGGCATCGCGCCGTACGCCGCGACCAAGGGCGCGATCAAGATGCTCACCCGTGGCATGTGCGGCGACCTGGCCGGCTCCGGCATCTGCGTGAACGCCATCGGCCCTGGCTACTTCGCCACCGAGCTGACCAGCGCGCTGGTCGCCGACGAGACCTTCTCCGCCTGGGTCCGCGGCCGTACCCCGGCCGGTCGATGGGGCAACGTCGAGGATCTGGTGGGCACCCTGCTGTACCTGTCGTCGGACGCGTCGGACTTCGTCAACGGGCAGATCGTGTATGTCGACGGCGGCATGCTGTCGGTGCTGTGATCGACACGACGACTGCTCCGACGGGTTAGGACTTTGAGGATTCCACGATGAAATCCCTTGTCGCGCACGGCGCAGGCGATCTGCGGATCGACGAGACCGTCCTGGGCGCCGCAGGACCGGGGCATGTGCTGGTCAGGATCACCCATGGTGGGATCTGCGGGTCGGATCTGCATTACTACCGGCACGGCGCCGTCGGCGCCTTCACCCTGCGCGAGCCGCTGGTGCTGGGGCACGAGGTGGTCGGTGTCGTCGAGAACGATCCGTCCGGCGCGGTCGCTGCCGGGACGCCGGTCGCCATCCACCCGGCCTCGCCCTGCGGCGAATGCCCCGAATGCCTGGTCGGCGTGCGAAACGTCTGCCGCAAATGCCCGCTACCTGGGTTCGGCCGCCAGCCGGCCGCACACCCAGGGCGGATTCGGCGAGTACCTGCTGGTCCGCGACGTCCAGATCCGGATGCTGCCGGATTCGCTGCCGCTGACCCGGGCGGTGCTCGCCGAACCGCTGGCGGTCGGTCTGCACGCGCTGAACCGGGCCGGTGGGGTGACCGGCGCGAAGGTGCTGGTCGGCGGATCCGGCCCGATCGGTGCGCTGGCCGCGGGGGCGGCGAAGGCACTGGGCGCCCAGGAGGTGTGGACCACCGACGTGCTGGAGAACCCGCTGCGGATCACCCGGGCGATCGGCGTCGACCGGACCGCGCTGATCGGCTCCGAGGAGCTGCCGGACGAGTACTTCGACGTCGCGATCGAGGCATCCGGGGCATCGGTGGCGATCGCACCGACACTGGCCGCGGTCCGCAGGCGCGGTGTCGTGGTGCAGCTCGGCATGTTCCCGCCCGGTCCGCGGCCTGCCGAGTTGTCCGCCCTGGTGGCCAAGGAGATCGACTACCGCGGCGCATTCCGGTTCGACACCGAGTTCGACGATTCCATCGCGCTGCTCGCCCGCACCGAGGCACTCGATCCGGTCATCACCCACACCTTCGGTCTGGCCGACGCCGTCGTCGCCATGGACACCGCCGCCGACCCCGCGGTGTCGGGCAAGGTCGTGTTGCGACTCTCGGTGTGATCAGTCGCTGAGCCGCACCTCGCGCCGCGCGTTTCGCCGGACGCGGTCCTTCTGGATCAGCCGGGAGATCGACCCGATGATGGCGTTCTGGATGTCGGGGCCCGAGCGCTGCCAACCGAACAGCCGGGCCACCGCCACGACGAGCTGCTCCTGCTCGATGACGATGGCGTCGCGGACGGTGCCGACCACGGCCAGGTCGATCTCCTCCGGCGGGATGGACAGCACGTTGCGGGTGCCGTCCCGGCCGGTCGGCACCCGCACCGCGGTCAGCTCGGCGCCATCGACCCGGTAGACACCTGCCGCGTCCCGGTGGACCGCCCGGCCGTCCACCCGGACCCTGGACAGCACATACTCGGCATTCGACCTGATCTGCGCGCCCAGCCGGCTGATGCCCCAGGAATCCCGGAACCGGGCGAGCAGCACCGCCTCGTGGACGGGGGCCTCGACCCGCAGGGCGGCCTCGAAGAAGCGGCGCAACGCGGGCCGCGCCTCGGGCGAACGTGGGTCGGCATGCCGGTCCTCCGACGGGTCGCCGGCCACCCGATACGGCACCGCCCACCCGGGCACGGCCTGCGGATCGATGTCGTCGAACCGGATCTCGACGCGCGCAGCCTCGCGCCGGG
>JBIOVW010000506.1:0-2682 GCA_044867945.1 Nakamurella sp.
GCCCGGGCCATCATCGACCTGGCCGACGCCTTGGAGCAGCACCTGGACTCGCTGGGTCAGAAGTCGTTGCTGGCCGACATCGAGCTCCCGGTGATGACGGTCCTCGGGATCATGGAGCGCGACGGTATCGCGGTGGACGTCGACTATCTCGACGACCTGCAGTCCACCTTCGCCGCCGAGGTGGAAAGCGCCGCCAAGGCCTGCTACGCGGAGATCGGTCGGGAGGTGAATCTCGGCTCACCCAAACAGCTTCAGGTCGTGCTGTTCGAGGAACTTGGCATGCCCAAGACCAAGCGCACCAAGACCGGCTACACCACCGACGCCGACGCCCTGGCGAGCCTGCACGAGCAGACCGGCCACCCGTTCCTCACCCATCTGCTCCGGCATCGGGACGTCACCCGGCTCAAGGTGACCGTGGAGGGCCTACGCAAGTCGGTCTCCGACGACGGCCGCATCCACACCACTTTCCAGCAGACCGTGGCGGCCACCGGGCGGCTCTCCAGCACCGAACCCAACCTGCAGAACATCCCGATCCGTACCGATGAGGGCCGCCTGATCCGCCGTGCCTTCGTCCCCGGCCCGCACGCCGCTCTGCTGCTCACCGCGGACTACTCGCAGATCGAGATGCGGATCATGGCTACCCTGTCCGAGGACGACGGGCTGATCGAGGCCTTCCGATCGGGCGAGGACCTGCACACCTTCGTCGCGATGAGGGCGTTCGGCCTGCCCGCCGACCAGGTCACCCCGGAGATGCGAAGGCGGATCAAGGCGATGTCCTACGGACTGGCCTACGGGCTGTCCGCCTACGGCCTGTCCGGTCAGTTGAAGATCTCGGTGGACGACGCGAAGGAGCAGATGGAGGCCTACTTCTCCCGATTCGGCGGAGTCCGCGACTACCTGCGGAACACCGTCGACCAGGCGCGCCGGGACGGCTACACGGCGACCGTCTTCGGCCGCCGTCGGTACGTGCCGGACCTGAACAGCGACAACCGGCAGAAGCGGGCGATGGCCGAGCGGGCCGCGCTCAACGCGCCGATCCAGGGCAGCGCCGCCGACGTCATCAAGGTCGCGATGGTGAACGTGCAGCGCCGCATCCGACGCGAGGGCCTGCGCTCGAAGATGCTGCTGCAGGTGCACGACGAGTTGGTCTGCGAGGTCGTCGCGGACGAGCTCGATGCGATGACGACCCTGCTGACCCAAGAGATGGGCGGCGCCTATCCGCTCTCCGTGCCCCTGGAGGTGTCCGTCGGGTCCGGCGTGAACTGGGACGCCGCCGCGCACTAGCACTGGCCTACCGAGGACCGGGCCAGAGCTTGCCGCCGGGTTCGATCGGCGTCCACCCGCCCGGGACCCGGCTGTCCGCACCGAACATCGGACCGAGGATCGCGAGCAGGACGAAGAACCCGAGAACGATCAGCAATGTGACCATCGCGCACCACCGCCACCACGGAACCAAGGCGCCCTTTTTGTCCAATCTATCGGACAATGCAACGTTCGGGGAGCGGACGAGCACGCTACGCTCCCGGAACGTCGATGGTCGGCATCGAGGTAGCGAGCGAGGCGGAGACGTCGATGGGCACCAACTACTACGACCTCAGCGGATGGGGTGTCGGGGCGATCGTCGGTGCCTCATTGCTCGGGCTGGCGATCTGGCTGGTCTTCCTCATCGCCTACATCAAGATCATCAGCAAGGCCGGGTACTCAGGCTGGTGGGTGCTGATCATGTTCGTCCCCATCGTGAACGTGATCATGCTGCTGATCTTCGCGTACAAGGAATGGCCGATTCAGCGGGAGCTGAAAGAGCTGCGGGCCTGGGCGAGCCAGATCCAGCGCGGACCCGGTCCGCAGCAGTTCGAGGGCGGGCAGCAGGGACCCGGGCAGCCGTACCGGCAGTGAGGCGCCTCAACCGAGCCGGCTGACGAAGATCGCGGTACCGGGAAAGAGCGCGCCGCGCAACGGCGACCACTGACCCCACTGTCTGTCGAAGCCCTCCGGCCACTCCGGTTCGATCACGTCCTCGACGATGAACCCGGCCGCAACCAGCTCCCGGATCCGGTCGCCCATCGTGCGGTGATGCTCCACGTAGGCGGGCACATCCGCGGTGTCCACCTCGACGTACGGCGACCGGTCGAAGTACGACTGGATCACCCTGAGACCGGCCGGGCCGGGGTCGTCGGGGAACGCCCAGCGCATCGGGTGGTTCACCGAGAACACCCACCGGCCGCCCGGCCGCAGCACCCGGGCCACCTCCCGCATCGCGGCTGCCGAGTCGGCGACGAACGGGATCGCGCCGAACGCCGAAAAGGCAGCGTCGAACGCCTCCGATCCGAAGGGGAGCTCACATGCGTCCGCCTGCACCAGCGGAACCTCGATCCCGGTGCGCGCGGCACCGAAGCGGGCGTGCGCCAGCATCCCGGCCGACAGGTCGAATGCGACCACCTGGGCGCCCTGCCCGACCAGCCACCGGCTGCACGGCGCCGAACCGCACCCCACCTCCAGTACCCGCCGTCCCCGGACGTCGCCGAGCAGCCCCACGTCCGACTCGCGCAGGTTCTCCGGGCACCAGACGAGGTCGGCCTCGCCGAGGAAATCGCCGTGCTCATCGTGGTAGGTGTCCGCGTCCGCGTCCCACCAGCGCCGATTCGCCGCCCGGCTGGCCGCCTGGTCGGCGGCACGCAGCCG
>JBIOVW010000507.1:0-7550 GCA_044867945.1 Nakamurella sp.
GGAGTTCGCCCCCGATTCCGTCAGGTGACAATCGGTCCGCCGGGTCGATCAGGTCCGGTCCGGGTCGGACCCGGCTCGTCGAGCCGGACCGGACATCCCTGGTGAGGGGGTCGTCCAGGTAGTTGCGGAAATCTGCCGACTCAGCCCCAGGGACCGTTCACCCGATGATGGCCAGCCGGTAGCGGTGCGGCGTTGCTCACGTCGTAATGCGCGACCCCGTCGCGTGTACCAGGTCACCATCAGTATTGTAGCGAGCAGGAGTTCGATGAGGTTGCCGCCGTAGTACATGATCTGGCTGCCGATCAGGATCTGCTCCGGAGCACCGCCGGCCGTGGGAAGCTGGTGGGCATACATGAGTTTGGCGAGGATGTCGTGGCCGGTGGCGGCGATGAGCAACACTATGAGGGCGGTGCGGGTGCTGGGCCGGCGGGTCATCGGGTCCGGTCCGATCAGGTACCAGCTCAGGAGGCAGCCCGCGAGGAACATGTGCAGGTGGATGAGTCCCTGCAGCCAGGGTCGGTGGTGCGCAATGTCGTACATGGGGGTCAGGTAGTAGGCGTACAGACCTCCCACGTCCAGGATCAGCACCACGGGCGCCCGGGTGAGCACTTTCACGCCCCGGCTGTGCACGGTGGCCAGAAGATAGCGGCGCCCGGTCCTGGGCAGAGTGCGCAGGGCCAGGGTGATCGGTGCGCTGAGGGCGAGCAGCAGCGGACCGAGCATCGCCGTCAGCAGGTGCTGCACGACGTGCGCCGGGAAGGTCGTCACCAGCCCCGCGGCCAGTACCGCGACGGCAAGGCAAAGCAGACCGCCGGCGGCGGCGAGCGACCGGATCCGCGGCCACCGGTCACCGCGGACGCGCAGACGCCGCACCCCGGTGACATAGCAGACGCCGGCGATGATCAGGATCGTGAGCAACCAGAACGCGGATCCGGGGCCGGCTCCCGCGCCGGGCATGTCGCCGTGCTCGGTCATCGAGATGCGGCCACCGATTGGGCCGGCCCGAACAGCAGGATGATTCCGACGACGAGGCCGACCGCGCCGCTGATGTTCCAGATCAGGTCGTAGGGGGTCAGGTCGACGTCGTACCGGATCTGGTGCAGGCCGAGGACCTTGTGCTGGAACAACCCGTCGTACAGCTGGAAGCCGCCCCATCCGATGAAAACGCCGGCCCACAGCCGTTTCGGGACGGTACCCCGGCGGCGTTGCAGGTCGGCGAACAGAAACAGGCCGACCACCATCGCCAGCCAGCCACCGGCGTGGAAGATGCCGTCGGAGACCAATCCGACATCCGGGGTGGATTTGTCGTAAAAGTGGTGCCAGTGCAGCAGTTGATGGAACACAGTCTCGTCGATGAACGCCGCCACGCCGACGCCAATCAGCACCCCCGAGAGGATCGACCGGCCGGCCGCGGCTCTGCGGATCGTCGCGGCGGGATCAGTGGTGCCCATGAGCACTCGCCTTCTGCGCAGGTCCCGCCCCGTGCAACGGTGGTTTCACGAGGCCGGGTTGATGGTCAGGTAGAGCAGTGCGGCGTTGAGCAGCACGACGACGGCGACGACCAGGACCGCGGCCATGGTGGTGACCCGGTGGTTGACCGCGGGCCCCAAGACCGACGGTGATGCGGTCAGGATGACCAGGGGGATGAGCGCGAACGGGATACCGAAGGACAGCACGACCTGCGACCAGATCAGGGCGGTGGTGGGATCGACCCCGATGGCCAGCACGATCAGCGCGGGGATGAGGGTCACCACCCGGCGCAGCAGCAGCGGCACCCGGCGGCGGAGCAGCCCATCCATGACGACGGCACCGGCGTAGCAGCCGACCGCGGTCGAGGCCAGGCCGGAGGCCAGCAGCGCGACCGCGAACAGCAGGGCGATGGTGCCGCCCAGGGCGAGACCGATCGCCTCGTGGGCGCCCGGCAGGGACCCGCCGGTATCGGTGTCTTGCAGACTGGTGGCCGCCAGCAGCAGCATGGCCAAATTGACGGCGCCGGCCAGCAGCATCGCGGCGGCCACGTCGTAACGCGTCGCGGTCAACAGGGTCCGTTGCCGGCCCCGGTCGGGTGGCCCGTGCCGGTCCCGGCTCAGGGCGGAGTGCAGGTACACGGCGTGCGGCATCACGGTCGCGCCGAGCATGCCCGCGGCCAGTACCACGCTGCCGGTGCCCTTGAAGCCCGGTTGCAGGCCGCCCAGGGTGCCGGGCAGCGACGGCGGGGACACGAACAGGCCGGCGATGAACCCGATGGCGATGACTGCGAGCAGCCCGGTGATCACCCGCTCGAAACACCGTTGGCCGCGGCGGTCCTGCACCGCCAGCAGCACGGTGGACACCACCCCGGTGATCAGTCCACCGAGCAGCAGGGGCAGGTCGAACAGGATGTTCAACGCGATCGCCCCGCCCAGCACCTCCGCCAGGTCGGTGGCCATCGCGACCAGTTCCGCCTGCCCCCAGTAGGCCAACCGGCCGACCCGGGGCATCCGGTCACGCAGCACCTCGGGCAGCGACAAGCCCGTCACCAGCCCCAGTTTCGCTGACAGATACTGCACCAGGCAGGCCATCAGATTGCCTGCGACCACCACCCAGACCAGCAGGTACCCGTACTGCGCGCCGGCGGCCACGTTGGTGGCCACGTTGCCCGGGTCGACGTACGCGACCGCGGCCACGAACGCCGGCCCGAGCAGCGCCGCCCCCGCCCGGGCCCGCCGCGCGACGGTGGCCACGGTCATCGTCATCAGTGGAACACCGGCCGGCCACCTGCTGCCACGGCAGCCGTCAGTTCAGCTTGGCGTGTCTTACTCACCGGGCCGGTCGGCGACCTTGAGTTCCACCTCCGCGGTCGCCTGGATCAGCGACAGCAGTTCCGGGTCCAAGCCGGGAGAGAACTCCTCGCGGCGTTCCGGGGCGATCGTGATCGGGACACCCTCGGGCATCAGCGCAGTGGACAGTTCGGTGCCGTCGTTCGACGGGGAAGCACCCCGGTAGAGCTTGCCGGCCTCGCTCAGGTTGTCCGCGCTGAACGTGTACTGCACACTCTGCAGACCCTGATCCACCAGTTTCTTGACCTCCGGGAACTTCTCCGCGCTCGTCTTCGGGATCGGCAGCGTCTTTCCCCAGTCCACCCCCAGGCTTTCCAACGCCTTCGCGAACGCGTTCTCGTGGGCCTGGTCCCGGACGATGAGGTACGCAATCGTGGAGCGGGCGGACTTGTTCGCGGTCATCTCGTAGATCCGGCATTTCTGCAGCCGGCCCGTCGACTCAAGCATCAGGTTGTACAGCAAATCCAAAATCAGGTTGCCGCTGTTGTACACGTACGACCCGAGCCACGGGTTGCCGGCCGCGTCGACCGGTAGCGCACCCTGGGCGGCGACCAGATAGTGGTGGATGTTGCTGGTGTCCAGGGCGATCTTCAACGGGGTCGCCCCCTTGGCGCCCGGCTGATCGACGGAATCGCTCTTCGTCCCCTTGTACGCCGGAGACCCGTCCAGCAGCCGGGCGATCGTAGTGCCGATGAGCTCGACATGGCTGATCTCCTCGGTGCCGATGCCCTGCAACAGGTCCTTGTACGGCTTGGAGGACTGATCGCCACGGAAATTCATACTCTGGAACAGGTACTGCATCATCGTCCGCATCTCGCCGAACTGACCGCCCAGCCCTTCCTGCAGCGCGTTTGCCGCGGCCGGATCGGGTTCGTCGGGCAGGATCTCATTGATCAATTGCTGGGTGTGCAGGTACACGAACGGCTCCTCCATCGGATGGGTGGGCGGATCAGCTGGATCATTTCCAGGTGACGTGGCTATCGGTTGCTCCGGGTGGTGCCGTGGCGGCCAACCGGGTCAGTCGGTGGCGGCCCTCGGCGATCAACGCCAGCCGGCCAATGGTTTCGGTGTTCCGCGGGCCGATCAGCAGCTGTCGAACCGGGCGGGGCAGGAGCCGACCGGGACCGGCGATCGCGTCCTCGCCGATGCTCACGATGCTCCGGTCCGCGCCGTCACCGGCAACTTTGATCTGCACATGGGCTTCTCCGGCCGGCCAACCACGGGCCTTGAGCAGCAGCGTCCGGCCGGGGTCACAGGTCAGGACCTCGGTAGTGTCATCGATCAGCGCCGGCCACACCCCGAAGGAATGATGCAGCCGGCTACCGCGAGCGGGCCATTCCGGTTCAACCGCACGAATCCCGGACGCACCCACCACCCAGGTGGCATATAGCCACCCGTCGG
The DNA here is from genome assembly GCA_044867945.1 of Nakamurella sp. GTDB lineage: Bacteria > Actinomycetota > Actinomycetes > Mycobacteriales > Nakamurellaceae > Nakamurella. The sequence goes on from JBIOVW010000507.1 coordinate 4,221, forward strand.
CCAGCACGGACCAGACCACCTGGACGGGCGCATGAACCCGACGGGTGATCACCGCACGCCCATCGGCCAACGTGCACATGCGGGTCTTCAGATCAGTCACCCTCTCCCCTGCGGTGACGCCTCGACGGCGTGAAAATGGGGCGGCGGCGGGTCCGCGTGGGCCGGCTTGTTTGGTGTGCCCGCCGGACTGCCCTATTGTCCGGTCAGCCTGTCCATCCGGCATTACTTGCCGCCCTTCAACACTGAGCGGTGAACCGCTCGCGATCAAACATGGTGTCCGGATCCGGACGGGCCGTGGCCGCTCCCCCCGTTCCGGCGACCGGTCAGCCGGTCGACCTCAAACGGGTGCAGGTCGGCACGGTCAGGTCTGGCGGGCGCCGCGGATCCCCCGACCCAGGGACACGCCGAACGCGACGCTGTCGGTGGCCCGGCGTGCCGACGGTGCCCCCCATCCATCACTGTCACCGTCGCGGCGATGCCAGCCTGGCGGCCACCTGGGTGGCCTGCGCTCCCGCGAGGGTCGCCGCGCCGGGTGGCCCCGGGCCACCTCCAGGCATGGAATCGCTCCTGGTTCTCGTCGCGCTCAAGCTTGCTCCTCGTTGGCCGTATCGACGGACATCGACGTGCCCCCCTGCCCTGGACAACGCGCCCACAGCACGAAGTGCGTGCTGTCAAACCGGATCCGGTGGGATCAAAGGGATTCGTCCGCCCGCGTCGCGTTCTCACCCCCGCGGCGAGAACACACATCCCACGGACAACGCCGGGGTGTCCACCGTTGGTGCCCCCCTCCCGGCCGTTCAAACGTCGACACGCTCCTCACCCCCGGCGGATCGCCATCAACGCAACTCCCGGGCACCCGGCACGGCGGGACCTGGGCATGATCGGATGGTTCGTGCCTGGCGGGTGATCCACCGGCGCCTGCCCGATTCCGGCGGACCAAGCAGCTTGGCGGGTGGGTCACCAACCATCCACGGGATCCCGCTTGGCCACGTGGGACTCCTCCTCACCCATGTCCGTACCTGACCGCGATCGACCGGCATCGCCACGCACCGAACAGAACCACGCCGGCGCCCAGGGTGAACCCCGGCCGGCCTGTAGACATGCACACTCCCACCAGGGTCATGGGCGCAAGAAACTGTTTCCCCTCGCTATCCTGTCCACTGCTCCGGCTCCCGGGGCGTCCCGCCGGTGCCCGGGGTGGGGCGACGATTCCCGTTCGGCTGCAAAATAAACCGCGTTCTCGGCTGGTTCTTACCTTGTAAAGCCCCTCGGCTTGTGCTTGGGTCGTGGGGAAGAGAGAGCGTCGGGCGTGTATCGACCGGTCAGCATGCTGAGCGGTTGCTGCGCAACGTTTCCGGCACTCCTCGAGGGGGTGACTAATGCGTTGATGTCGCCGCGCGGTGCCACCCCTCAGCCGCGGCCGCTGGTCGTCGTTCGTTGCCGCCGATGGTTGGCGTCACGGCGTTCGGCCGATGCTCGTGGACATACCCATACCCGGGCAGGCCGGCACCTCTGCCCGGTTCGTCAGTCAGCGAAGGACCACCGATGAGTCGCCCCGAGCACCCTCCGGACAAACCTGACCGGCTCACCAGCGAGCGCACCGATCCGCGGGTCAACGCCACGTCGGTCGGGCACATCGATCCGGGCGCTGAGGATTCCGTGTCGGACACCCAAACCGACCGGCGGTTCATCGGCAGGACGGCCCGTCCACGCCGCGGGCCGCCCCGGAATCGATGACGGCCAGCAGCTCGCCGGCTCCGGCGGGTGACCAGGTCGGTGTGGTGGCCCGGCAGCGGGAACTATCCGGTGGGGATCAAGGCGCAGTCGGCGTTCTTCGGGTGGGTCACCGCGACCGGGTGTCGGTCCTGTTGTACTCAGCGCGGGCGGGGTAGGCCACGAACACCCCGGTGAGCGTGGATCAGGCGGTGCAGGAATCAGAGCAGGCACCGGAACCGCGCAGGCGGTGGGTGTGGTGGGTGCGATCACCCTGCTGGTGCTGGTGGTCGCGTACTACTGCGGTGGGTATGTCGGCGGGTGGATGGACCCGTTCAACGGCGCCAGGCAGGGCCTGGCGGTGTGGGTGTGGGTATGGCCCTGGTCATCGCCGCGGTCGCCGCGATCGCCGGCGTCCGGTACGACGTGTTCGCCCAACTGAACCTTCCCCGGGCTTCCGGTGAACGAGGGCCATGTCACCGTGGTCGGCGCCATCGCGATCGGCGCTGCGATCCTGGCCGCGCTGATCGGCGCCGTGCTGGGTGGGTTTGCCGCGATGCGGTTCCACCGCAAGGTCGACAGGACCGGGCTTGAACCCCCCGGATTCGGACCGGTGACCGACACCATCCCCTCCATCAGCCGGAACCACGAGCCAACGAAACCATCTCGAGAAGTGGAGAAAGATGAACATCGATAAGGACACGATCCTGAATCTGTTGCGCGGCAACGGGCAGGACGCGCAGGCGGATCGGGCGCAGCAGGAACTGCCCGACCAGGTCGATACCGACCAGCATGCCGGGCTGCTGGAGAAGTTCGGGATCAACCCCGCCGACCTGATCGCCAAGTTCACCGGCGGACAATCCGGCGGCATCGGCGGCAAGCTCGGCAAGCTGCTCTAGAGGTTCGGCGCACCGCCATGCCCGCTACGAGTTCCGGCCGGTCACCAGCAGCTGGGTCGACGCCGACCCGGCCCCACACCGGTGACAGTGCCGATTCTGGTCCGGTCGGTGACGCGGTCGCCGCGGACCCGGACAGCCCGGAAGGGTTGGGGGTCGGCTCCTCTGCGTTAGCTGCGGTCGATGCCGGCACTCGTGGCCCGTTGGACCGTCGGACCATCCTGCTCGCGGCGATCACCCTGATCGAGCAGCACGGCCTGCGGCACCTGACCATGCGGCGGCTCGGCGCCCACCTCGGCGTCCAGGGCATGGCCCTGTACCACTACATCCACGGCCGGGAGGACCTGCTGGACGGGATCGTCGAACTGGTCATCGACGACCTGTCCGGCGACCCGCAGGTGCACCTCACCGCGTCCCACTGGCAGGACTACCTGCAGCGTCTGGCGCACGGGGTGCGGCGGATAGCGCTGGCCCACCCTGGGGTGTTCCCGCTCGTCACGACCCGCCCGCCGGCCGCCCCGTGGGTGCGGCCACCGCTGCGCAGCCTACGGTGGATGGAATCCTTCCTGGAAACCCTGCACCAGTGCGGGTTCACCGACGCCGGATGCGTCGCCGCGTACCGGGCGTTCTCCAGCTTCCTGCTCGGCCATCTGCTGCTCGAGCTGTCCGCCCGGGGCGCCGACGTCAGCCCGGTCGAGCGGGCCGACCCGCACGACCCACC
>JBIOVW010000508.1:0-3069 GCA_044867945.1 Nakamurella sp.
ATCAGCCGATCTGCTCATGACCTCCGGATCAGTGGTCGTCGGAGCGACCATAGCCCGGGTCGTTGTTCTCCATCTGGGGGGAGTGAACAACGCCCCGGGCCTTCCATCCAGCCGCCCCCGTTTCGAAGCGTCGACCGGCCTACGAGTGGTGCACCTCCCGGTGCGCCGCGGTGAGTTCGGTGTAGTGCCGGGCGTTCTCGCGGACGTCGGCCCGCTCCTGCTCGGTCAGTTCGCGGCGCACCTTGCCCGGCACCCCGGCCACCAGCGACCCCGGCGGGATCCGGGTGCCCTCCAGCACGACCGCCCCGGCCGCCACCATCGATCCCCGTCCCACCACCGCGCCGTTGAGAACGACGGCACCCATCCCGATCAGGCAGTCGTCCTCGACGGTGCAGCCGTGCACCACCGCGGCGTGCCCGACGCTCACCCCGGATCCGATGGAGCAGGGGAAGTCGGGGTCGGCGTGCACCGCCACCCCGTCCTGCAGATTGCTGCCGTCGCCGATGGTGATCGCGCTGGTGTCGCCGCGGACGACGGCGCTGTAGAAGACGCCGGTGCGTTCGCCGATCGTCACCGCGCCGATGACGGCCGCGGTGGGGGCAACCCATGCGGTGTCGGCGATCCGCGGGATCCGGCCGTGGATTCCGATCACGGGGTCGTGCGGCTTCATCGCTTCTCCTCGGGGATGGACTGCGGATGGTCGCGGGGCACCGTGAAGTTGACCAGCCGGCCGGTGCCCGGCAGGTCGCTCCAGGCACCACGCACGGCCAGGACGGCGAATGCCGACGTGGGAAACTTCTGGCGGACGCGGTCGCGCGCGTCCTGGTCCGATCCGGGGCCGGCGAGGTCGTCGGCGAGGTCGGCGACCCCGGGGAAGTGGCCGACCACCAGGAGGGAGCGGACGGAGTCGGACACCTCGACGATCACTTGGAGGATCTCGTGGGCCTCGGCGGCGTAGATCTCCTCCCGGTATTCGACGGCCGAGCCGGTGGCGAGCCCGGTGGCGTCGAGGGTCTGCCGGGTCCGGGTGGACGTCGAGCACAACACGAGATCGATGTGCTCGACGAGGGTGCGGATGTGCTCGCCGGCGAAGGCCGACTGTCGCAGGCCACGGTCGGCCAGCGGGCGGGCATGGTCCGGCACCCCGGGCGGGTAAGCGGACTTCCCGTGCCGGAGCAGGATCAGCTGGCGCGATGGCTCGGAGCTCACCGGTCCATCCAACCCGGGCCCCTGGCCGCCGTGCCGTCCGACCCCCGTCTGGCACGTCCCGAGCGGGCAGGTGACCGCGGGCAATAGGGTGCGTTCATGGCGACCGGGCAGAGCGAGATCACCCTGCGGTTCCTGGCGGCGCCCACGGACGTGGCGACCCTGGGCGGCTCGATCCACGGCGGGCGGGTGCTGGAGTGGATCGACAAGGCCGCCTACGCGCTCGCCGTCGGCTGGAGCGGCCACTACTGCGTCACCGCGTACGTCGGTGACATCCGATTCACCCGGCCGATCGAGTCGGGGAACCTGGTCGAGGTGACGGCGCGGATGATGCGGACCGGCCGCAGCAGCATGGACATCCATGTCACCGTGTCGTCCGCCCATCCACAGGACGGGGTGTACAGCGAGGCCACCACCTGCATCGTCATCTTCGTCGCGGTTGACGGCACCGGAAGGTCCACCGCGGTGCCGCCCTGGACCCCGGTCACCGACCTCGATCACCGACTGCTGGCCGATGCGCTGGAGCGGGTCGGCGTGCGGCGGGGCATCGAATCGGCGATGGCCGAGCAGACCTACAGCAACGCGGGCACCGCGCCCGAGACGACCCTGCGGTTCCTCGCGGCGCCGACCGACGTCAACTGGGGTGGCAACGCGCACGGCGGTACCGTGATGCGCTGGATCGACGAGGCGGCGTTCGCCGTCGCCGCCGGCTGGTGCAAGGGACCGGCCATCGCCGCCTACTCCGGTGGGGTCCGGTTCTACCGGCCGATCCACATCGGGCACCTGGTCCAGTTGGAGGCCCGGCTGCTTCGGACGGGCCGGTCGAGCATGCACATCGCCGTGCACGTGAGCTCTGGCGATCCGACGACCGGACAGGTGCAGCTGACCACGCACTGCCTGACGATCTTCGTCGCTCTCGACGACGACGGGAAGGCCAGGCCGGTGCCGCGCTGGCGGCCGCAGAGCGCCGAGGACAAGGCGCTGGACGCGCACGCGCTGCAGCTGGTGGAGCTGCGGCGGCAGATCCAGCCGACGGCTCTCGATTGATCGGCAGGCATCGACGCGGGACGGGTCGTCGCATGTACCCAGGTCCACGGTTACCGGAAAGGGCGCCGCCGCTCCCCGGCCTACTGCGCCCGCTGGGTCAGTTGCTGGTGCGCGTCGAGGGTGAACTCAAGGGCGGTGAGCGCACTGGCGGGTTCGATGACGTTGTCGGCCTCGCCGGCTAGACATGCGAGCACATGGTCGATCATCGTCGAGTAGGGGCTGGCAGCGGGCAACTCGATGGCACGCTCGCCGTCGGCGGAGTACTCGATAAGCTTGGCGGGGCCCTGGCCGGTGAACCCGGCGCTCACGGCGTATTCGAGCACCGCGTCGGCGAAGGTGGCGCGCCAGCCGCCGCGCATTCCGTAGGGCTGTGGCATCAGGGCGGAGCCGCTGATCCGGGCGATCGCTTCCGGGTAGTCGAACAGGATGGTGGCGGCCGAGCCGCGCCCGGCGAGTCCGGCGAGTCCGGCGACGTGCAGGGTGGTAGGTCGTCCCAGCAGACCGGTGATCAGGTCGAAGTCCGCGTGCATCATGTCGAGCGCAAGTGAGTTGAGAGTGAGGTCGTACCCGGGCCAGAGCAGCGCGGTGCGATTCTCGACTTCCAGCATCGTCAACGGTCCGTATCGTTGTTCGGTGACGGCCCGCTGAAGCTGCTGGTTGTGTGGGCTGAATCGGGAGAACATGTCGACGAACGCTCGCCTGCCGGTGGCCCGCTGGGTATCGCATATGTGCTGCGCGTCCTCGAGCGTGGCGGCGAGGGGTAATTCGATGAGCACGTCACGGCCGGCCTGCATGGCGCGGATCGCGACATCTGCG
>JBIOVW010000509.1:0-4833 GCA_044867945.1 Nakamurella sp.
GCCGGCGCCGCGGCCTGCCTGGTCTACCTGGGTTTCGTCGAGTCGCTGCGGCTGGTCGGCGAACCGGTCGCCGCCCATCAGGCCGGCTACGTCGCCGCGGTGCTCTTCCTCATCCCCGGCTTCCCGCTGATCACCGCCGGCCTCGACCTGGCCAAGCTGGACCTGTCCGCGGGCGTCGCCCGGTCGACGTATGCGGGGTTGATCGCCATCTCCGCCGGGCTGGCGGTGTGGGCGGTGGCCATCGGGTTCGGGCTGACCCCGTCCGAGCTGCCGACCCCGGAGTTGGCGCCGTCCGTGCTGATCCCGTTGCAGGCGCTGGCCAGCTTCGTCGGGGTCGCCTGTTTCGCGCTGATGTTCAACGGCACCTGGCGGATGGCCTGGGCGGCCGGCCTGATCGGCACGGCCGCCAACGTCCCGCGGCTGGAGCTGCTGAGAGTGGAGCTGCCGCCGCAGGCGGCCGCGGCGATCGCCGCGCTGGTGGTCGGGCTGCTCACGGCGGTGGCCGGCCCATGGCTCCGGGTTCCGCGGATCACCCTGTCGGTGCCGTCGGTGCTGGTGATGGTGCCGGGCGTGTTGCTCTACCGGGCGGTCTACGCGGTGTCCGAGGGCGACGCGGCGGCGGCCGCCGGCACATTCGCCCAGGCCGCGCTGGTCACCGTGGCGCTGCCCATCGGGCTGACCCTGGCGCGGATGCTGACCGACCGTCGATGGGCGATGGACCGCTGAGCGCGGGCGACATCGGAACCGCGGTGTCGCCCGCGATCGGTCATTCGTTGTGCTGTTTGGCCTTCTCCGCGACCTGATCGACGACCGTGTCGATGTTGTCCGGGGTCTTCTGCTTGATCGCGCCCGCCACCTGGTCGATCCGCTCGTCGGTGAGCAGTTCCTTGGCCTTGTCGATCATCCCGGCGGCGGCGCCGGCATCCGCGGCCGCGGCCTGCTTGTCACCGGCGGCCGCCGCGTCGGCCGCATTCTGGGCCTTCTCCTCGCTCTGTCCGAGCAGGTCCTTCGCCTTGTTGACCAGATCGTCGAGTCCCATGTCAGGCTCCTTCCGAACGTTGCCGGTCGGCCGTTCGTTTCACCGACGGGCAGGACACGCAGGCTATGCCCGACCCGCCGGACCGGCAACCGAGCCGGGCGTCAGTGCAGCAGGCTGCGCCAGTTCCCCGGTACGTTCTCCCGCGGGGCGGGGACCGGCTGGTTCGGGGGCCGGTGATGCGGCGGGGCCAGCGTCGGCCCGTTGTAGAACTGCTCGTCCGGGTAGCTCCAGAACCAGTCCTCGCCCGGCTCGAAGCTCTGGATCAGCGGATGCCCGGTCGTCCGGGAGTGGACGCCGGCGTGCTGCGCGGGGGAGCTGTCGCAGCAGCCGATGTGCCCGCACTGGGCGCAGCGGCGCAGGTGGAACCACCAGCCGCCGCCGTCCAGGCACTCCGCGCAGCCGTTGCCGCTGGGCGTCGCGGTCGGGTCGATACCCGGGATGTCGCGCATTGTGTCGGTCCTTCCTCTCGCCCACCTGTGTTGATCTCTCGGGCCCACCCTGTTGATCATGACGCGCTGCCGGCGACCCGCCGACGGAATCGGCGACACGCCGCGCTGAGCCTGGCAGAACGCCATGATCAACTCGCAATGGGGGGGCCAGCGGGGGCCGGGGCCGTGCGGCCGGTCACAGCGGCGCTTCGACCTCATCGGCGATCCGCCGGCCGATCTCCAGTGACGCGGTCGCCGCCGGCGAGGGGGCGTTCAGGACGTGCACCTGGCGGATGCCCCGCTCGTAGTAGAAGTCGTCCACCAGCCGGCCGTCCCGGTGCAGCGCCTGCGCCCGCACCCCCGCGGGCGAGGGTCGCAGGCAGCCGTCCGGCAACTCCGGCACCAGCTCGCGCAGGCTGGTCAGGAACCGCTTGTGCGACATCGACCGGCTGACCTCACCGATGCCGGTGCGCCAGTACCGCCTGCCCAGCCGCCACAAGCCCGGCCAGGCCAGGCTGTCGGCCATGTCGCGACGGTCCACCGCACGCCAGGTGTAGCCCTCCCGGGCCAAGGCGAGCACCGCATTGGGCCCGGCGTGCACGCCGCCGCCGATCATCCGGGTCAGGTGCACGCCCAGAAACGGAAGTGTCGGGTCGGGCACCGGGTAGATCAGGCCCTTGACCAGGTCCTGCTGTTCCGGCGCGAGTTCGAAGTACTCGCCGCGGAAAGGAACGATCCGCACCGCCGGCTCGAGACCGGCCAACCGGGCCAGCCGGTCGGAGTGCAGGCCGGCGCAGTTCACCAGCTGTCCGGCCGTCACGTCACCCGCCGTGGTGGTAAGGGTGATCGCATCGAAACGGCCGTCGATGGCAACGATCTCGGTGCCCAGTCGCACCTGGCAGCCGTTCTGCTCGATCAATCGGACGAGAACGTCGCAGACGCCGACGAAGTCGATGATGCCCGTCGACTCCACCCGAAGCGCCGCCACGCAGGCGACGTGCGGTTCGAACTCGTGTGCCTCGTCCGGTGAGATCAGCCGCACCGGCACGCCGTTCCGCCGACCCCGGTCCAGCAGCCGAAGCAGCGCCGGCACCTGCGCCGCCGTGGTGGCGACGACGAGCTTGCCGCAGACGTCAACGGCCACCCCGTGCTCGACCGCGAAGTCCCGCATCGACGACGCGCCGGCCACGCCGAGGGTGGCCTTGAGGCTGCCCGGCGCGTAGTACAGCCCGGAGTGGATCACGCCCGAGTTGTGGCCGGTCTGGTGCGTGGCGACCGCGGGTTCCTTGTCCAGCACGGTCACCGCGTAGCCGCGACGGGTCAGTTCGAACGCGGTGGCCAGGCCGACGATGCCGGCCCCGGCCACCACCACGTCCGTCACGAATACCCCTCGCCGACCACGTCCTCGGAGGCGCCGGCGGCCATCGCCGCTATTTCCTCCGGTCCGGCCAGCGGTAGCCGCACCCGGAACCGGGTGTCTCCCGGCACCGAGATGACCGTGAGGTCGCCGTGGTGCTTGTTGACGACGATCCGCCAGGAGATGTCCAGGCCAAGGCCGGTGCCCTCGCCGACCGGCTTGGTGGTGAAGAACTGCTCGAAGATCCGACCCTGGATCTCCGGCGGAATCCCCGGACCGGAGTCCCCGATCTCGACTGTCAGGCACTCGCCGTCCGACGACGTGCGCACGGTCAGCGTGCCCCGGCCGTCCATCGCGTCCAGCGCGTTGTCGATCAGGTTGGTCCACACCTGGTTCAGCTCGGCCGGATAGGCCGGGATCTTTGGCACCCCGCGGTCGTACTCCTTGACGACCTTCACCCCGGTCAGTTTGGCGCCCAGCATGGTGAGCGTGCTGTCCAGCAGTTCGTGCACGTCCACGGTGCGGAACGGCGCGCGGTCCAGTTGGGAGTACTGCTTGGCGGCGCCCACCAGGGTGGACACCCTGGTGGTCGCGTCGTGGATCTCGTTCATCAGCAGCTCGGTCTCGACCGTGTAGTACAGCCACTTGATCGCGCCGTCCAGCGTGCCGTCGGGCACCGTGTCGGCCACCTTCTCCAGCCAGGGCACGCCGATGCCGGCCTGCACCAACGTCGGCGCGACGTCCCAGGCTCGCGCGATGTCGTGGTCCTCGAGCCACTCGCCGATCTCGTCCTCGGCGTCGCCGGCCTCGATCGGCGTCAGGGTGGGCGCCTTGGCGACGAGTTCCGCGGCCTCCTCCTGCAGGGCGATCAGCGGTTCGAACGCGATCGGGTGCTTCTTGCCGGACGCGATGATGGCCAGCTTGTGCCGCATGCCGGCGATCCGCTCGCGGAGCGCGGCGGTCGCCCTGACCGCCGCGGAGGCGGGATTGTTCAACTCGTGGGTGAGCCCGGCGGACAACGAGCCGAGCGCCAGCAGCCGCTCCCGTTGGTTGATCGCCTCATTGTTGCTCTGCATTCCGTAGAACAGACCCTCAAGCAGGTGCACGGCCATCGGGAACCAGTCCCGCATGGCCTGGGCGAACAGCGGCGCATCCAGCACGAAGAACCGGGACCGCTCGGTCACCCGCATGCTGTTGTTGTACGTGTCCGGAGCGTTGTTCCCCAGGTAGGACCGCCATGCGCCCGCGTACACCCCTCGCTGCGAGGTGCGGGTGGTCTCCACGTCGTCCGGGCCGACCCGCCGGGACAGCACGACGGTGCCCTCGATCAGCACGTAGAAGCAGGTCGCCGGGTCACCCTCGGTGTACACCGGGCCGGGTTGGAAGACCTTGATCCAGCCGTTCGCGCACAACCAGGTCAGCTGCTCCGTCGACAGCTTCTCGAACAGGAACAGGGTGCGCAGCTCGTCCGGGCTGCAGCGCAGCGGTGGATCGGCGGGGGTGAGCTGATCGGTCATTGCGCCGCCCTTTCCGGGCGCCTCGCAGGCTCGGTCGCCCGGAGGCGGCCGGCGCTGCTGTGTTGATGATTCATTCGGCAAGCCTCATTCATAGCGCCGCCCTTTCCGGGCGCCTCGCAGGCTCGGTCGCCCGGAGGCGGCCGGCGCTGCTGTGTTGATGATTCATTCGGCAAGCCTCATTCATCGCGTCTCCAGATAGCGATGGACAAGGGTGACGGCCATGGCGCCCTCGCCGACGGCAGAGGCGACCCGCTTGACGGAATTGGCCCGCACGTCACCGGCGACGAACACGCCCGGCACGCTGGACTCGAGCAGGTAGGGGTCGCGGTCGGGCTCCCAGCCGGTGGGCCGCTCGCCGGCGCCGAGCAGGTCGGGTCCGGCGAGCACGAAACCGTGGGCGTCGCGGTCGGCGACCCCGTCCAGCCAGTCCGTCCGGGGCGCGGCGCCGATGAACACGAACAGCTGCCCGGTCTTGACGTCCTCCTGTTCGCC
>JBIOVW010000510.1:0-5780 GCA_044867945.1 Nakamurella sp.
TACTCGCAGTTCGAGACCGCGGACGCCAAGCGGCTCTACGCCTGCTTCGACCAGCCGGATCTCAAGGCGAGGTTCACCTTCACGGTCACCGCGCCGACCGACTGGCAGGTCGTCTCCAACGGGGCGACCGTGTCGTCGGCGACCGCGCCGGGCGGCGGGACCACGCATTCGTTCGCCACCACCGAGCCGATGAGTACCTACGTCACCGCGCTGGTGGCCGGCCCGTACCACGTCGTGCGCGATCACCACGACGGCATCGACCTGGGCATCTTCTGCAGGTCCAGCCTGGCCGAGTTCCTGGACGCCGAGCGGCTGTTCACCCAGACCAAGCAGGGATTCGACTTCTTCCACCGGGCCTTCGCGGTGCGGTACCCGTTCGGCAAGTACGACCAGCTGTTCGTGCCCGAGTTCAACGCGGGCGCGATGGAGAACGCGGGCGCTGTGACGTTCCGCGAGGAGTACGTGTTCCGGTCCCGGGTGACGCGCTACCTGTACGAGCGGCGCTGCGAGACCGTGCTGCACGAGATGGCGCACATGTGGTTCGGCGATCTGGTCACCATGCGCTGGTGGGACGACCTGTGGCTGAACGAGTCGTTCGCCACCTGGGCGTCGGTACTGGCGCAGGTGTCGGCGACCGAGTACACGGCGGCGTGGACGACGTTCGCCAACGTGGAGAAGTCCTGGGCGTACGTGCAGGACCAGTTGCCGTCCACCCACCCGATCGCCGCGGACATGGTCGACCTGGCCGCGGTGGAGGTGAACTTCGACGGCATCACCTACGCCAAGGGCGCCAGCGTGCTCAAGCAGCTGGCCGCCTATGTCGGGTACGACGAGTTCCTGGCCGGCCTGCGGGACTACTTCGCCGCTCACGCGTTCGGCAACGCCACCCTCACCGACCTGCTCGACGCGTTGGAGCGCACCTCGGGGCGGGACCTGCGGGCGTGGGCGCAGGCGTGGCTGCAGACCACCGGGCTGAACACGATCAGCGCCGACCTCGAGGTGGATTCCGACGGGGTGATCACCCGGTTCGAGCTGGTGCAGTCCGGCGCCGAGCCGGGCGCCGGTGAGCGTCGCCCGCACCGGCTGGCGATCGGCCTGTACGACCGGGATGACGAGAACGGGAAGCTGACCCGGGTGCACCGGGTCGAGCTGGACGTCACCGACGAGCGGACCCCGGTGCCGGACCTGGTGGGCCGTCCCCGCAGCGCGCTGGTCCTGGTCAACGACGACGACCTGACCTACTGCAAGGCCCGGCTGGACCCGGCCTCGTTGGACACCACGATCGCCTCGATCGCGGACGTCGCCGATTCCCTGCCGCGGACCCTGCTCTGGTCCGCGGTGTGGGAGATGACCCGGGACGCGCTGATGCGGGCCCGCAACTTCGTGACGCTGGCCTCGCGCGGCCTGGCGACCGAGGACCAGGTGGGCGTGCTGCAGCGGGTGCTGACGCAGCTGCAGGTCGCCGTCGGCTCGTACGCCGAACCGGGTTGGGCCGCCGAGACCGGCTGGCCGTCGGTGACGTCGACGCTGCGGGTCCTGGCGTCCTCGGCACCGGAAGGCAGTGACACCCAGCTGTCGGCGGTCCAAGCGCTGTGCGCGGCCAAGCTGGACGACCCGCTGCTGGCCGAGATCGCGGGCTGGCGTGACGGGTCCGCGCCGCTGCCGGGCCTGACGGTGGACACCGACCTGTCCTGGACGCTGCTGGGGGCGCTGGTCGCACACCGCGCCGCCGGCGTGGACGAGATCGAGGCGGCCGAACTGACCGACCCGACCGCGTCAGGCCAGCGCAGGGCCACCCAGGTGCGGGCGCTGATCCCGACCGCGGAGAACAAGGCGGCCGTCTGGGACCGGCTGATCCACGACGACGGGATGGCGAACGCCCTGCAGGACGCGGCGATCGCCGGGTTCTCCCATCCGGCACAGACCCCGCTGCTGCAGCCGTTCACCGAGCAGTACTTCGAGGTGGTGGCCCAGGTGTGGGACCGCAGGTCCAGCGAGGTCGCGCAGAAGGTGGCGGTCGGCCTGTTCCCGCGGTGGACGATCGAGCAGTCCACCGTGGACCGAGCACTGGGCTGGGCCGAGCAGGATCACCCGGCCGCGCTCAAGCGGCTGGTGTCCGAGGGTCGGGCCGGGGTCGAGCGGTCGCTGCGGGCCCGGGCGGCCGACGCCGGCTGAGCGAGGAGTGGAGGCTCACCACGTGGAGCGTTCCGGCAGGGTGCCGGCCTGATCGGCCAGGATGCGGACGCCGGTGATCAACGCCCCGGCGACGTCGCCGTCGGTGCAGGAGGAGACGACGCCGAGCACGGCGAGCCGCGCGGCCCGGTCGCTGACCCGGCGCGCCGCCTCAGGGCCGGTGACGACCTCGACCACCCGCTGTCCCGGCGAGACTGCCAGCAGCACGGCGTACGGGGCGTCGGGCCCGAGTCCGTCCAGCAGACTCTCCGCGGACGCGGCGGTGTTGCCGCCCAGGTCTCCCAGATAGGCGGAGAACCGAAGCCCGGTGAATCGTTCCGCCTCGCGGATCACGTCGTCGAGCAGTTCGAGCTGGCTGGTCGTCAGCGGATGGTCATCGCTGCCGGAGGGACCGACCTGCCGGTGCCAGGCGCTCAGGCCGGTCTTCGTGGCCGGGACGACCTCACCACGTGCCATGTGCGCCGCCTCCCTGCGCGAGTCGGTTGTCGGCGGCGGCCGAGGCCACCACCGGCTGATCGCCGGCCCACCATTGCGGCGGGTAGTCCCAGGCCTGACCCGGGCGGTAACGCTGCCGCCGGTGCCGACCTGGCACCAGGGTCAACAACGCGATGGTTCCGTAGATCAACGCGGGGATCCCCACGAAAACCGCGAGGGTCTCGATGATGGTCACCGGCATACGGTAACCGACGCCTCCCGGGACGGCCGGGTGACCCGGCCGGCGCCACCTGGGCGGCGGGCCCGATCGCCGCACGGTGCAGATCCGCAGGTCAGGCCGCTGACGGCAGCCACGGCTCCCAGGCCGGGTCGGACTCCTCGTTGGCCCACATGCGCCCCAGCACACCCCGTCGCGGCGGCCCCGGGGTGATCGACAACGCCCAGCCCAGTTCGTCGAGCAACCGGTCGGCCTTGCGCGCGTTGCACCGCACGCAGCACGCCACGCAGTTCTCCCACGTGTGCCCGCCCCCGCGGCTGCGCGGCACCACATGGTCGACGGTGTCGGCCCGGCCCTGGCAGTAGGCGCAGCGCCGGCCGTCCCGCTTGAGCACCCCCGCACGGGTCACGGTGGGCGGGGCCGGGTAGGGCACCCGCACGTAGCGGCGCAGTCGGACCACGGCCGGAACGGCCAGGGCCACCGAGGGCGACCGCACCTGCTCGCTCGAGCGTGCCACCAGGCACTCGGCCTTGCCGGCCACCACCAGCACAAGGGCCCGCCGACCGGTGACCACCGCGAGCGGCTCATGACTGGCGTTCAGCAGGAGTACCCGCAGCACGCCGATGTGTCGCACGGCCTCGGGTTCCCGGTGCACACTGGGGCCGGGCCCCGGCCGAACGGGCGTAGGGCGGCGGCCGGCGTGACCGGCTGGGTTCATCCGTACCTCCCGCGCTGCCGTTGGAACCGGAGGGAAACAGCGACAAGATCCGGGCCGCGGCGACCCGCACGATGAGAATAACCGGGCGCCGGGACATCCCCGACAGAGTTCGGCGCGTCCCGACCAGGGAGGTGGACCGTTCCCGGCAACGGATGGGCCCCTTCTCGGATGGTCGTCGCACGGCCTCCGACACCGATACCGACACCGAAGGACTGATTCAACCGTGGAGATCACCGCGCCGGAGTGCGCGTCCGACGCCGGATCGCTGTGCCAGTGGGTCTGGGACAACACCGGGGCCGACTACCTCGCCAGCAACAGCGAGGAGGTGGCCTCGGCCACCGTGCACATCCTGGTCATCCTCATCGTCGCGTTCGTCGTGCGGTTCCTGCTGTACCGCGCGATCAACCGGCTGACCCGACTGAGCAACAACGACAGCACGTCGACCGCGCTGCGTCCCCTGCGGGCTGGGGCGCGGCTCGCCCTGGGCGGCGGCCTGGCCGCCGACCGGCGCGCCCAGCGGACCAGGGCGGTCGGCTCGATGCTCAAGTCGATGACCTCGTTCGTGGTGATCTGCGTCGCGGGAGTGCTGATCCTGGCCGAACTGGGCTTTGACATCGCCCCGATCCTGACGTCGGCCGGCATCGCCGGCGTCGCGCTCGCGTTCGGCGCGCAGAACCTGGTCCGCGACTTCCTGTCCGGAATCTGCATGACGCTGGAAGATCAGTTCGGCGTCGGCGACAGCGTCGACCTCGGCTCGGCCAGCGGGACGGTCGTCGCGGTGACCCTGCGCACGACCACCCTGCGGGCCGGGGACGGCACGATCTGGCACGTACGCAACGGCGAAGTGCTGCGCGTCGGCAACTCCAGCCAGGGCCAGGCCGTGGTGACCATTCCGGTGACGGTGCCGTACGACTCCGACACCGACCGGGCGGCCACCATCGCCCTCGAGCAGGCAAAGGCGGTCGCCGAGTCGCCGGCCTTCGAATCGTCGATCATCGAGGCACCGACGCTGTTGGGGATCACCGACGTCGCCCCGGGCACCATCACCCTCGGCGTGCAGGCCGCCGTGGTCGCCGGCGACAAGGACGGCTTCCTCCGCTCGGTGCGTGCGGCGATCCGGTCCGCGTTCGAACAGGCCCGCAAGGACGATCCGGCCGCCGACTTCCGGCCGCCTGTGCTGGTCGGCGGGGCGCCCGAGCCCAAGGAGGCGGCAACGTGACCGAAGGGCTGCCGGTGACGCCGGTGCGGAAGAATGTGCCGGTGACCGCAACCGGATCGACCGCGACGACGTTCTACGACGAGGTCGGCGGCCATCCCGTGTTCGCCGGTCTCGTGCACCGCTTCTACCGGGTGGTGGCGGACGACCCGGTGCTGCGTCCGCTGTATCCGGAGGAGGATCTCGGCCCCGCCGAGGTCCGGCTGCGGATGTTCCTGGAGCAGTACTGGGGCGGTCCGCGGACCTACTCCGAGCAGCGGGGGCACCCGAGGCTGCGGATGCGGCACGCACCGTTCGTCATCGGGCTGCGCGAACGCGACCACTGGCTGGCCGCCATGAAGGTGGCGGTCGACGAGGCGGGGCTGGAGGACGAGCACAGGGAACGGCTGTGGGCGTATCTGGAGATGGCCGCCGACAGCATGGTGAACTCGCTGCACTGACCTCCTCCGAGTGATCTTCGGCGTGGCGCGACCCGGATCGTCACTGCGCGAATGATCACATTGACGGATGCAGCGCAGGACCGGTCGGAGCGTGCTGGCCGGTGCCCTGGCCCTGGTCGCGGCGACCGCGATGGCCTGCGCCGCCGCCGGTGCCTCTGTGGGTCCGCCCCGTTCCGGGTCGGTCGGCCTGGCCGCAATTGCCGGATCGGGCGTCACCTCTTCCGGAACCACCACCACCCCGCCGTCGCCGATCCGGGTCACCGTGCCCGAGTTGACCGCCGGCACCATCGCGAACCTGACGGCTCCGGTGACGGTGCCCGCGACTACGGCAGCCTCCTCGTCCGCCGGTCCCCCAACCACGCCGTCCGCGCCGGCCGCCGCTGCGCCGGCCCCCCCGGCCCCCGCAGCGCCAACGATCCCGGTCGTCCCCCCGTATACGACGGTGCTCGGCTGGACCGGCGAGGGCAACGTCGCCTACCTGACGTTCGACGACGGGCCCGGACCGGCCACCGGTCAGATGCTGGACATCCTGGCGGCCAAGGGCGTCAAGGCGACGTTCTG
>JBIOVW010000511.1:0-3983 GCA_044867945.1 Nakamurella sp.
CCTCGGTCCCGGCCACCCCCGCCCATGCTCACGTCGCCGCATCGGAAGGGGCGAGCTGATGGCTGATCGGTCGGTGCTGGTCAAGCTGAGGGCCGATGCCAGTCAATTTCGCCGCGAGCTGGCCACCGCGGGGTCCGCCACGAGCGCGTTGGTGGCGAACCTGGAGGCCGCCGACGGGCGGATGGCGAACCTCGTGCAGACCGGGATGATGCTCGCGCCCGCACTGGTCCCCATCGGCGGCCTGGCGACCACTGCCGTGGTCGGACTGGCCAACCAGCTCACGTTCGCCGCTGCCGGCGCCGGTGTCGCAGTCCTCGCCTTCCAGGGGATGGGTGACGCACTCGGCGCGTTGAACGACTACCGGCTGGAGCCGACGAGCGCGAACATGCTGAAGGTCGAGCAGGCGATGGCCCAGCTGTCGCCGGCGGGCCGGGAGTTCGCGTCGTTCGTCAATGGTGAGCTGCGGCCGGCGTTCGACCGACTGAAGGACACCGCCTCCGAGGGGCTCTTCCCGGGCATGCAGGACGGCCTGGAGTCCATGCGCGTGCTGGCACCCCAGGTCGAGGGCATCGTCTCCACGCTGGCGACGACGACCGGTGACCTGATGAGGGAGGCCGGGGACAACCTGGCTGACCCGAGGTGGCAGTCGTTCTTCGACTGGCTGGACGCCGAAGCACGGCCGACCCTGGTCGCAATGGGGCGGACGACCGGTAACTTCGCCGAGACGCTGGCGAACCTGTGGATGGCGTTCGACCCGGTATCGGACGACTTCTCCCAGGGATTCCTGGAGATGTCCCGATCGCTGGCCGACTGGTCCCGCGGACTGTCGTCGGACGCCGACTTCCAGGGGTTCATCTCCTACCTGCGTGAGACCGGGCCGCAGGCTGCGGAGACGCTGCTGGCGATCGCCCGCGCCCTCGCGGCGATGGTGGAGGCCGCGGCGCCGGTGGGACGCGCGCTGCTGCCGCTGATCGAGGGGCTCGCGGACGGGTTGGCGAACGTCGCATCATCACCGGTCGGCCCGATCCTGATCGGCGCCGCCGCTGGTATCGGCGCGATCGGCCGGTCGCTGGCCCTGCTGCGCGCCGCGGGGCTGCGGGGTGATCAGGGTGGCCTGGGCGGGTTGCTGTTTGGCGGGTCGGTGCAGCAGATCCGGTCCGGGACGGCCGCCCTGCTGGCGGTCCCGTCGGCGCAGGACCGGGCCACGAAGTCGGTGCACCAGTTCGCCGAGGCGGAGCAGGCGCGGGGCGCCGCGATCCGCGCAGGGGCGCGGGAGACCGCGAAGCTCGCCGGGCAGGGGGTCGCGTTCGCCGCGCTGGCCACTGGTATCGCCGACTCGGCGGGGTTGGCGAACACTGCGACCATGGCGCTCGTCGGTTCGTTCGCCGGGCCGTGGGGGGCCGCGTTGGGTGCGGCGACTGGTCTGACTATGGACGCCGCGGCCGCGAACGACGACCTGACCACGTCGCTGCAGAGCGCGGACCGAGCCGCCAGCTCGTGGGACATGACATCTATGCAGACGGCGCTCCGGCAGTCGTCGGAGCAGCTCGACACCTTCCGGGAGAAGGTCGAGGACCCGTCGCTGTTCACCTTCGACCTGTCGAAGGGCGCGGCGCGGACGAAGAACTTGTGGGAGGGCATCTTCGGGTCCTCCGACGTCGAAGAGGCCACGCGAGACATGGACGACGTCCGGGCGAAGTACGCGCGCATGGTGGACACCATGCGCGAGGCGCCGGCCCGCGCCGACATGCAGGCCCGTGGTCTCGCCGAGACCCGCCACGAGCTTGACGCTGCAACAGAGTCCGCGGAGGACTTCGCCGCCGCCTTGGCGAAGGTGTCGGAGTTCCTCCAGGGTCGCTCCGACATGCGGGACTACCAGGCCGCTCTCGACGGCTTCACCGCATCCTTGCGCGAGAACGGCCACGGGTTCGACATCGCGACCGAGAAAGGCCGCAACAACCAGGCCGCACTGGACGACATCGCCGGCACCGCCCTCTCCGTCGCAGACGGCCTCAGGGGCATGAGCCGAGTCCGGTTCCTGGAGGGCGCAGCCAAGCAGATCCAGGACTTCGGTGAGAAGTTCAACGTCCCGAGGGCGCAGACCCGGGGCCTGATCCGTGAGCTGCTGCGGGCGGCGGGGATCAATGTGGACACGTGGGTCCGGTTGCGGGGCGCCGAGGATGCCCGGTCGAAGATCGGAGCGCTCGCCAGGCAGTACGGGCTGACCCCGGCAGAGGTCAGGACGCTGATCCAGCAGCCGAACATCGGCTCAGCGAAGGCGCAGGTCGACCAACTCCGGCAGAAGTACGACCTGACCCCGAAGCAGGTGCGGACCCTGGTCCAGCTCCTCGGCGTGCCGGGCGTGCTCGGCGGGATCGCCAACGTGCGCAGCGGATTGGACGGACTGGACGGCAAGACGGCCCGCACCTACGTGGTCAACACGATCACCACGGTCCGCAACGTGCTGAACCGGGTGAAGAACAGCGTCATGGGCAACGCCGACGGGTCCGTGGTCGACTACTACGCCGCCGGCGGCACGGCCGAGTCTCATGTCGCCCAGGTGGCGCCGGCGGGAGCGTGGCGGGTGTGGGCGGAACCGGAGACCGGCGGTGAGGCGTACATTCCGCTCGCCGCGTCGAAACGGGGCCGGTCGCTGGCGATCTGGGAGGAGACCGGCCGCCGCCTCGGCGTCGACGTCGCCCGGCTGACCCCGGCGCAGACCCACGCCTCCCGGGTGACCGTCGAGGGGCGCGTGACCGGCCGAGTGTCCACCCCGTGGGGGGACGTCCCGTTGGAGGGGACGATCCGGCAGCTGGCGCGTGAGGAGATCGACGCCGACCGCGACTTCGACCAGTGGGGCCGACCCCGGTGACCACCACGATCGTCACCCGCGGCCAGGACACCTTCGACAACAACGCCGCCACGTCGGCCGAGTACGGCGACTGGAAACAGGTCCGCGTCCGGTCCGGTGTCCATGAGGCGTTCGTCTGGTTCGCTCTGCCGAACATCACCGGCCGCACCGTCCTGTCCGCCACCCTCACCGGGCACGTCCTGGGGGCGTGGGTGGCGCAGACGTTGACGGCTCAGCTGGCCAGCGCATCGTGGTCCCCGAAGACGCTGAACTGGGCGAACCGGCCTGGTGTCACCGGCCCCACCGCGACGGTCGCAACAGGCGCGCTCTCCGATGGCGCCGAGTGGTCGATCGACCCCACGGCGATCCTCCAGCAGGTCGCCAACGGTACGAAGTGGTACGGGTTCCGGGTCACCACGAACGCGTCGCCCGTGCCACGGCTCTACGGGTTCGACTCCGGCAAGTCGGCGTGGACGCTCACCGTCGTCCTGTCCGACGCGCCCGAGCAGCCGTCGACGCTGAGCCCGGACGGGTCGGTCGTGGTCGGAGAGACGAAGCCCAAGCTCTCATGGGACTTCGTCGACTTCGGCGGCACGAGCACCGACCAGGCCGCCTACCAGGTGCAGATCGACCCGCTCGGCGCCGGCGGCGGGGCGGCCGACTACGACACTGGCACTGTCGCATCCCCGCTGACCGGCGTGGACCTCGCCACCACCGGCACCTACCCCGGCTTCTCCACGCCAGGTGGGACGACACAGTGGCGGGTCCGCGTCCAGGACGGCTCCGGACTGTGGTCGGACTGGTCGGACTGGGCGATCTGGACCTACCGCGCTAGGCCCACGCTCACGATCAACTCCCCGACCGGCGGTGTGATGCAGGACGTCACCCCGCCGCTGCAGGCGACCGTCGGGTCAGGGTCGGTCACAGCGTGGCGGATCACCGTTGCCGACAACACCAACCAGTCGCAGCTTCTCTACGACACCGGCCGCCGCGCCGGCTCCGGAACGTCGTTCACCCACACGCCGCCGCTCAAAGATCCCGTCTCCAAGCGGACCATCTTCCTCCTCGGCAAGACGTACCTGATCACCTTCTACGTGTGGGACGCCTACAACCGTGAGGGACCCGCGCAGAC
>JBIOVW010000512.1:0-2289 GCA_044867945.1 Nakamurella sp.
AGCTCGACCGCGGCACGCAGGTCGGCGGTCAACACTTCGGCGCGGTCGCCGTCGAGGCGGTCGATCTCGACCTGCGTCCACGCCTCGATGATGGTGTCCGGAGCCGGACCGTCGACAACCTCGATCAGCTCGCCGTAGGGCGTTCTGCGCACGTGCAGCATCGGGTGGACCAGCAGGTGCGTCGCCATCCCGTGCCGTTCGAGCACGATGCGCACGGTGTCGACCAGGAACGGGGCGTCGTCGGTGACCAGCACCACGATCGACCGCTCGGACGACCAGCCGTCGCGCTCGCGGTTCGGTGAGAGCACCCGAATGACGGTCTCGCCTTGGCGCCGGACTCGACCGACGTTGAGGTGCGCCTGGGCGAGCGCGTACAGATCGTCGACACTGCGCTCGGCGAGATCGAACTCGGGGAGCTCCTGGTAGCAGGCCGGCAGGAAGCCGGAGAAGAGGTGATCGTCGGGTCGCCGGGCGGCGGCGACCCGGTGCAGCCGCTCCAAACCGGACTCACGTTCGCCCGCGTGCTGAGTCGTGAGTCCCATGACAATCCCCGATCTTGCTGCGGATCGGACCTCCGATGGCCGATACTAGGGATTATGGAGTTGGTGATCGCACGCGCCCGCGAGGGCGACCGCGAAGCGCTCGGCCAACTGTGGCGCGCCTACAACCACCTCCTGCTGCGTTATTTCAGGGGCAAGGGAATGGCGGAACCCGACGATCTGGCCTCCACCGTGTGGATCGAAGTGGCCAACGCCCTGCACCGGTTCGAGGGCGGCGAGCCGGAGTTCCGCCGGTGGCTGTTCACGATCGCCACCCGCCGCCGGATCGACGACATCCGCGCCAGCAAGCGCCGCGACCAGCGCAACACGCAACCTGGCGAGTGGCGGGCGCCGGTCACGGCCATCTCCGCCGCCGAGGAGTCGGAGCAGGCGCAAGCGCTGGAGCGGGCGCTGGCCCTGGTCCGCACGCTGCCTGCCGACCAGGCCGAGGCCGTGCTGCTGCGGGTCGTCGGTGATCTCAGCGTCGCCGAGGTGGCCTGCATCATGGGACGACGTGAAGGAAACGTCCGTGTGCTGGTGCATCGCGGCTTGAAACGTCTCGCCGAGCGATCCGTTGTAACGGAACCGCCTGTTCGAACGATGTCTGCATCGTGACCGGCGACGATCACAACACGGATGCGCTGATCGCGGCCTTGCGATCTCCCGCTCTCCCCGCAGAGCGGATTGGCGAGGCGGCCGCGGTTACGGCAATGCTCGGAGTACTCGCGCGGGCTCCCGCCTCCACGCGATTCCGGGCAGGTCGTGGCATCGCCATCGCCGTTGTCACAGTGGCCAGTCTGGGGGTCGGCGGTCTGGCGGCCGCCGGCCCCGGGGTCTTTCAAGCCGCAGCCAGCAAAGCGCGCTCGCTGATCACGGCCAATTCCGTCGATGACACCGAGCGCAACGCCGGCGCGGCGACGGGCGACGACCCGCTTCGCGGCTCGTTCCCCGACGGGGTCGTGTTTGATCCCGGATCGTTCGCGGCGCTCGGGGCCGCCGCTGCGCGGCAAGCAGCCACGACCGGCGATGTCACGTGCGCCGATGGCGACCACGGACAGACGGTGTCCAGCGTGGCCGCCGGCACGACGCCCGTCGCTCCTGCCGCACAGAGTGATTGCGGCCAATCGAACAACGGCGTGGGGCCGGCGTCCGGCCCCGCCACCCCGCCGGAATGCGCCGACGGCAACCACGGCGATGCGGTCGCCCGGGTCGCCAACGCCTCCGTCCCACCGAGCGCCGAGCAAGACCACAGCACCGCGGTCAGCGATGTGTCGCGCGACGTCTGTACTCCGCGGGACCCGCAGGCCAACGCTGTTCCAGGCTCGAACCCGAACAAGCCGATCGATCCGCAGGCCGACGCTGGGCCGGTCAACACGAACGCCAATCCCGATCCGGGTACGGGCAACACCGGCAACCCGACCCCGGGCGCGGGCAACACGGGCAGTGGCACACCACCGGCCACGACCCCCGCGAGCGGCAATAGCAACGGCTCCGGGAACGGCAACGGCAACGGCGGCGTGGGCAGTGGCACCGGCACGGGTCAGGGCCCCGATGTCGGGACGAACATCGGTCAAGGCGTCGGTCAGGGTGTCGACAACGGGAACGGCCAGTCCCATGTCCCGACCATCAGCGTCCCGACCATCAGCGTCCCGACCAACAACGGCAGGGCCGCCGACAACGGCAAGGGCAACGGCGGCTGACCCGGTCGGGGCGCGGGTAGCGTCCCCGCGGTGAGCATGCGCGATCCCCA
>JBIOVW010000513.1:0-2217 GCA_044867945.1 Nakamurella sp.
GTCGCAGCCGGTGCTCGCCCACGGCGGCGCGGATCCGTTCGGCGAGCCATCGGGACATGGCCCCGGCCGGAGCCTCCTCGATCCGCAGCGACAGGAAGTCGCTCGTCTGTTTGGACCTGTCGATACCGTCCGCTTTGGACCCATCCATTGATCCATTATTGGGCGAGGGTGGACCCGTGGCGAGAACGGATATCCAGCGGAGATTCGGTGGCGCGGTGGCCGCGGGCACGGCGGGCATGGTGCTGGTCGGCAGCAGCGTCGGGGTGTCCCGGCACCTGGTCGATGCGCCGTTGTTCACTGCGCAGGCGGTGCGCTATGCGATGGCCGCCGTGCTGCTGCTCGGCGCGTGCCTGGCCGGCGGCGTGCGGCCGGTGCGGCCGCGTGGACGGGAGTGGCTCTGGCTCGCCGGGGTGGCAGCCAGCGGGTTGGTGCTGTTCAACGTCGCCGTGGTTCGGGGGGTGGCGCACGCCGAGCCGGCGGTGATCGCGGTGGCGGTGGCCTGCGCGCCGGTGGTCCTCGGCGTGCTCGGACCGCTGATGCAGCGACATGCTGATGATTCGCTCGGCAAGCCTCGCTCAGTGCGGCCGGCGGGCTCGGTGGTGGTCGCCGCGGTGGTGGTGACCGCCGGCAGCGTGCTGGTGGAGGGCACCGGGACCGCGGACGCGACCGGTGTGTGCTGGGCGGCGGTCGCGCTGGCCTGCGAGTGCGGCTTCACCCTGCTCGCGCTGCCGGTGCTCGGCCGGCACGGGGCCCACGGGGTGTCCCTGCACGCGGTATGGATGGGCGCGGTGATGTTCGCGGTGCTCGGGCTGACGGTCGAGGGCCCGGTCGCGGTGCTGACCCTGACCGCGGCCCAGTGGGTGGCGGTCGGCTGGCTGGCGGTCGCGGTGACCGCGGCGGCATTCGTGCTCTGGTACTCGGCCGTCCGCCGGCTGGGTCCCGCGCGGGCCGGACTGATCACCGGGGTGGCCCCGGTCTCGGCGGCACTGACCGGGTCCCTGCTGGGTGCGCCCCTGCCGGGACCCGGGGTCTGGCTGGGCATCTCGGTGGTGCTGGGCGGGCTGGCGGCGGGTCTGCTGGCCAGCCGCGCGCACGCCGATGTTCCCCGGCGTGCCGTTCCCTGGCGTGACCGACGTTCGCGGATTCCGCGCTGATCAACAGCTCACTCCGGCGCTGGGTTCGCCCCGGTTGCTTGAGTCTATGACGCCCCTATGTTCGTCAAGCCGGGTTGTTGATCTTGTGCAGGGATGCCGTCAACGCGCAGCGGAGCGGGCGAATCGGTCCGGGCAGGCAACGCATTCCCGGCTGAGATCCGCACCGGCAGTCAAAGAAGGCTGCCCAGGCGGATGTCGGCGCGGGGCCGCCGCACGGGCGCGCTGATCAAAACGTCACTTTCGCGCCGGTTCTGTCCGGTTCGGTGACGCAATGATCAGCGCGGGCCGCGAGCCGGGGCCGGTCACACGGCCGCGCTGATCAAGCGTCGAACCATCGCGACGACGTGCTGGATCTTCGATCCGCGCCCGGCGTCAGTTCGAGCTGACCTGGCCGGTGGTGTTGTGCGGGTCGATGACGTACTTGCGTGCGACACCGGAGTCGAACTCGGCGTAGCCCTGCGGCGCCTGGTCCAGGCCGATGACGGTGGCGTTCACCGCGTCACCGATCTTGACCTTGTCGTGCAGGATCGCGTTCATCAGGCCGCGGTGGTAGCGCATCACCGGGCACTGGCCGGTGGTGAACGCCAGCGACTTGGCCCAGCCCAGACCCAGCCGGATGGACAGCGACCCGATCTTCGCGGCGTCGTCGACGGCGCCCGGGTCGCCGGTCACGTACAGGCCGGGGATGCCCAGCGCGCCACCGGCGGCGGTCAGGTCCATGATCGAGTTCAGCACGGTGGCCGGGGCCTCGTGGCTGGCGTCGGCGCCGTGCCCGCGAGCCTCGAAACCGACGGCGTCGACGGCACAGTCGACCTCGGGCACGCCCAGGATCTGCTCGATCTGATCCTTCGGTTCGCCCTTGGAGACGTCGACGGTCTCGCAGCCGATCGCCCTGGCCTTGCTCAGGCGTTCCTCGTTCAGGTCGCCGACGATGACCACGGCCGCCCCGAGCAGCTGCGCGGAGGCGGCGGCGGCCAGGCCGACCGGGCCGGCGCCGGCCACGTAGACCGTGGAACCGGTCTTCGTCCCGGCGGTGAAGGCACCGTGGTAGCCGGTCGGGAAG
>JBIOVW010000514.1:0-14365 GCA_044867945.1 Nakamurella sp.
TCGAGGTGCACCAGCGCAAGATCGCACCTCTCGATTTCGACCAGGTGCGCGGCATCGCGGACTATCTATCGCGCATCGGCGGGGTGACCGTTCGGGGCAAGGTCCGCGGCGTGCTGGTGGTGTCGAACAAGAACGGCTACTGCTCGCAGATGATGCTGCTGGACCCGGTGACCGGGGACCGGCACTACTACCGGACCAGTCCCAACCAGGCCGGCGGATCGCTGGTCTTCGGCGGCCCGTACGCCGGCTGGCTTGGGTCGTCCCTGGTGGAGCTGTGGCGCGATGACCTGGTCCGCACCATCCAGTACGGCGAGGAGCCCGCGCCGCCCAAGCCGGACGCCGCCCACACCGGCTGCGTCTTCACCGACATGATCATCGACGATCAGCAGTTCGCCACCGTCGAGCACTGCCCGGACGCGGAGTCGCCCGCGCGCGTCGTGTTGAACTGGACCACGCCGGACTCGGCACCGAACAAGCCGGACGACCAGGACGTGTTCAAGCACAAGCCGCGGGCCGAGATCGACACCGGCTCGTCGGCGGCCCGGCTGGTCGGCATCACCTCCGACCGGGTGGCGGTGCTGGTGGCCGAGCCTGAGCCGGCCGTCGTGCTCTACGACACCACCGGCGCCGAGGTCGGGCGCAGCCCGGTGGACGTATCCGCGGCCGACATCGCGGCCGCCGACCGACTGACCGACTCCGGAGGCACGTCCCCGACGCCGTCCGTTCGTGACGGCTCAGGACGCTTCTCGTTCGTCGGCAGCAGTCTGATCGCGGTGACGCAGCAGTCGGCGACCGTGGAGGGCACGCCCACGCCCACCCCCGGCGACCTCGCCGAGACCGCGGAACCGCCCACGCCCGGGGTGCTGGCCTCCGACCCGCCCGCCGAGCCGGTGACCGAGCAGATCCAGGACCTGGCCGTCGGCTGGACCCGGCAGGGTGTTCTCGGGCTGCCCGCCGTCATCGGTGAGCAGGTGCTGCTCCCGGTGACGGGCGGACTCGCCGCCGTGGCCGCCGCCAATGGCAACCCCGGCATCGTGCCTGCGGTCGTTCCCGTCGACCGCGGCGGGTACACCGGTCGGGTCGACGTCGCCGCGGTGGGATCGATGATCATCGAGACCCGGTCCGACCAGGTCTTCGGGCTGGGCTGAACGTCCGCTACCTCAGGGCCACCAGGCCCAACCGATGGTGACCAGCGCGGCGATCACGACGCCGAAATCGGCCCCCACCCGGACCGCAGCGGGCAGCGGGCCACGCACCCGGACCAACACCTCGCCGGCCACCCCGACCACCAGGTGCGCGGCCACCCGCGGCCACCCGGGCCCGGTCGCCTCGCCCCACCCGGCCATCGACAGCAAGGCCGGCGCGAACAGCTGGGCCACCAGCAGCAGCGCACCCACGACGAGCACGCCCGCCGACAGCACGCCGGCCAGGGCGTCCAGCAGCCGCACCGCCGGGGCCGGCCGGCGCGCGTCTCCGGCGCTCGGACCGGCCGGCCCCACCCGGGGCATCACCCGCCCGGACCGACCGGTTCGGTGATGCCGTTGGTCGCCTCGATCATCCGGGCCAGCACGTCCGGATCAGTCCGCTCCTGACCCAGCCGCAGCACCTTGTTGGTGCCGTGATAGTCGGACGACCCGGTCGTCAGCAGGCCCAACCGTCCGGCGATGGTCCGCAGGTCCACGCGATCCTGCTCGTCGTGGTCGGGATGGTCCACTTCGAGCCCACCCAGTCCGAGACCGGCGAGTTCGGCGAGGTACTCGGCAGTGAGCACCCGCCGTTCGCTGCGGGCCCGCGGGTGCGCGATGACGCTGACCCCGCCGGCGGCGGTGATCATGGCGATCGCGGTGGGCAGGTCGGTGTCGGCCTTGGGCACGTAGAAGGGGCCGCGTCCGGACAGGTGCATCGCGAATGCCTGATCCACCGACTCGACGACACCGGCGTCGACCAGGGCGCGACCGATGTGCGGGCGGCCGACCGGCGCCCCGGCCGCGATCGTCAACACCTGCTCCGCGGTGATCGGCACGCCGGCCGCGACCATCCGCTGCACGATCGCCAGGCCCCGGTGCAGCCGCTCCTCGCGCAGCCGCCCCTGCTCGTCGACGATCGCCCGGTGCCCCGGATCGAACAGATAGCCCAGCAGGTGCACGCTGGTCCGCCGGTCCGGGTTGCGCACGAGGGTGGAGAACTCCGCGCCGCGGATGACGGTCAACTCGGCAGGCCGGGCGGCCAGCGCGGGGGCCCAGCCCATCGTGTTGTCGTGGTCGGTGATCGCGACGACGTCCAGGCCGGCCGCGACCGCGGCCTGCATCAGCTCGGCCGGGGTGTCGGTCCCGTCCGATGCGGTGGAGTGCGCGTGCAGGTCGATGAGCACGCGGCCCATCCTGCCGGGTCGGGCGGAGCGGGCGGACCGCGGCCCGCGACCCCGCGATGTTCACCGGCGGGCCGCCGTTCGTTCATCGCGGCGTCCGTCGGCGGCCGGCGCAATCGCCGCCGACGCGATCGCGGCGCGAGTACGCTCGTCGGGCAGACCAGGTGATGCCCTGCGCATCGGGCCTGACCTGCGCCGATCCGCCGCACGTCGGACCCAACGAGGAGGTGGCCATGCCTTCCCTGCCCTCCCTCCCCGGACTGCGACATCAGCGCACCCGGCCGGAACCTTCGACCGAGTCGGCCACCAACCCGGCTGCCATCGTCGACTGCGCCGCTTACATCGACGGCCACCGGGTGACCGGTTGCGACGACCCGCCCCGGGCCATCGCCCGGGTCCGCACCGAGGGCAGGGGCTTCGTGTGGATCGGGCTGCACGAACCCGACGAGCAGGAGATGGCGTTCCTGGCGGACCTGCTCGGCCTGCACGAGCTGGCCGTGGAGGATGCCGTGCAGGCCTACCAGCGACCCAAGCTGGATACCTACGACAACTCCCTGTTCCTGGTGCTCAAGACGGTGGCCTACGTCGAGCACACCGCCGGCAACGCGGTCCAGATCGTCCAGGACGGGGAGATCATGATCTTCCTCGGGCCCGATTACATCGTCACCGTGCGGCACGGCGCCCACTCCCAGCTGCGGACGGTTCGGGCGGGACTGGAGGCGGAACCACAACAGTTGGCGGCCGGCCCCGCCGTGGTGATGCACGCCATCGCCGACCACATCGTCGACGAGTACCTCTCGGTGGTCGAGGCGGTCGAGGACGACATCGACGAGATGGAGAACTCGGTCTTCACGCCGAACCGGCCGGTCGACATCGAGCAGATCTACCTGCTCAAGCGGGAGATCCTCGGCCTGCGCCGGGCCGTCTCCCCGCTGATGCCGGCCATGCGTTCGCTGACCGGCACGTCGACGGACCTGGTGCCGAAGAAGATCCGCTCCTATGTCCGGGACGTCGAGGACCACCTGTCGGTGGTGGCCGAGCGGGTGTCCACCTTCGACGAGATGCTCACCACACTGGTGAACGCCGCATTGGCCGAGGTGACCACCCGGCAGAACGAGGACATGCGCAAGATCTCGGCGTGGGCAGCGATCGCCCTGGTGCCGACCGCGGTCGCCGGCATCTACGGCATGAACTTCGAGGCCATGCCCGAGTTGACCTGGGCTTTCGGCTATCCGATGGTGCTGGTGGTGATCCTCGGCCTGTGCGTGACGCTGTATCTCCTGCTGCGCCGTCGCGGCTGGCTCTGACCCGCACGCCCGCCGGTCGAGGGCGTGACGGCGTCGACCGGAGCGCGAATCGACACACTCCTGTCATCGAATTGTGGCCGACCCTCCGGTCGGGCTGATCAACCCTGCCCTCGGGGTGTGCCACGATTTCTCCGGATCCGGGGCACCCCCCGGGCTCGTTCTCATGAGCGGCGCACCGCGGCCCGCTCGATACACGGCCGGGCACGGCACGGCCAGCACTTGGAGGAACATCCGTGGAAAACTTCTGGAGCATCATCTGGATCGTGATCTGGAGCTTTGTCTTCGTCGCGTATCTGTTCGTGCTCTTCTACATCCTGTCCGACCTGTTCCGTGATCATCGGCTCAGCGGTTGGTGGAAGGCGCTCTGGATCATCTTCCTGATCTTCTTCCCTTATCTCACTGCGCTGGTCTACGTCATCGCCAGGGGCAAGGGCATGTCGGAGCGGCAGCTTGCCGCGGTGCAGCAGGCGCGGTCGCAGACCGACGCCTACATCCGGGATGTCGCGGGCAAGTCGCCGGCCGAACACATCGCCGACGCGAAGGCGCTGCTGGACAACGGCACCATCACCCAGCAGGAGTTCGAACAGCTGAAGGCCAAGGCGCTCGCCTGAGCGGAGACGTGCCGACTGCGTATGACGGCGAAACGGCCCGGCAGGATTTCCTGCCGGGCCGTTCTTCGTGCGAGATCCGGTGACGGAGGAACCGGATTGCTCAGCGCCGTCCGCAGTCAGCCGAGCTTGCGAGGCTGCCAATGTGCACAGTTGGGACGGGGCGCAGGCAATCCGGTGACGGAGGAACCGGACTGCTCAGCGCCGTCCCAACTCCATCTTGGCCAGGATGTCCCGCGCCTGCTCCGCGGTCCGCGGCTGGCACAACACGTCGTAGCGACGGGCGACGACCTGGGACGCCGAGGTGAAGTCGCGGCGACCCTTGGCCACCGAATAGCCCAGATATCCCATCACCGCCCCGAACAGGGCGCCGATCGCGATCGCGGCCAGGACCAGGACCAGGACCCCGCTCTGCACGGGCGAGAAGACGAACATCAGCACGCCGACGAAAAGGCCCATCCACGCCCCGGACGCCGCGCCCGCCGCGGCCAGCTTGCCGGCGGTGAGTCGGCCGGTGACCCGCTCCACCAATTGCAGATCCGAGCCGACGATGGTGACGTCCTGGATCGAGAAGTCGTGCTTGATCAGCTGCTCGACGGCGGCCTGCGCGCTGGCGTATGTCGGATACGCGGCCACCGCGAAACCGGTGGGCGGGGTCGGCAGGTTCGGTACCGCCGCGGTGGTGCGGAAACCGATTGGCGACGTCATGTGAGCACCTCCAAACTGGCAACTCCAATGCTGACACATGCAGATGTGTGCGCCATGGGAGCACACATCATGGCCGGCGGCCGAGCCGGGCACGTAGCCTGGCAGGGATCGGTGCGCCGGCCGCTGCACCGGCGAAGATCCGGACCACCGACCGAGCCACACCAAGGACATCATGACCGTCACCGTCGAGGCCGTGCGCGCGGCGCTGGCCACCGTCCAAGACCCGGAGATCCGCCGGCCGATCACCGAGCTGGACATGGTGCAGGACCTGGCCGTCGGCTCCGGCGGCGCGGTCGCGATGCGGCTGCTGCTGACGATCGCCGGCTGTCCGATGCGGGAAACGCTCGTGCGCGACGTCAACGCCGCGGTCCGGGCCGTGCCCGGCGTCAGTGACCTGCGCCTGGACCTCGGCGTGATGACCGACGAGCAGCGAGACGCGCTGCGGAACAAGCTGCGGGGTGGTCCGGGCAAGGAGATCCCGTTTGCCCGTCCGGAATCCCGGACCCGCGTCTACGCGATCGCTTCCGGCAAAGGCGGGGTCGGCAAGTCCACGGTGACGGTGAACCTGGCGGTCGCGTTGGCCGCCCGGGGTCTGGACGTCGGCGTGCTTGACGCGGACGTGTACGGATTCTCGGTGCCGCGGATGCTAGGCGTCACCGGCCGGCCGACCAGGGTCGGGGACATGATCCTTCCGCCAGTCGCGCACGGGGTGAAGGTGATCAGCGTCGGCATGTTTGTCGACGGGAACGTCCCGGTGGTCTGGCGCGGACCCATGCTGCACCGTGCGCTGCAGCAGTTCCTCGCCGACGTGTACTGGGGTGACCTGGACGTGCTGCTGCTGGACCTGCCGCCGGGCACCGGAGACATCGCGATCTCCACCGCGCAGCTCGTGCCGACCGCGGAGATCCTCGTGGTCACCACGCCGCAGGCGGCGGCCGCCGAGGTGGCCGAGCGGGCCGGCGCGATCGTCAACCAGACCCGGCAGCGGATCGCCGGCGTGGTCGAGAACATGAGCGCGATGACACTGCCCGACGGCACCCGGTTGGAACTGTTCGGATCCGGCGGCGGCGAGTCGGTTGCGGCCTCGCTGGGCCGGCTGACCGGCACCACGGTCCCCCTGCTGGGTCAGGTGCCGCTGGAGGTAGGCCTGCGGGCAGCGGGCGACACCGGCGTACCCCTCGTGCTCGATGATCAGGACAGCCCCGCGGCGCAGGCGCTGCGCGGCGTGGCCGCGATCCTGGCCGACAAGGCGCGGCCGCTGGCCCGGGTGCCGCTGGGCATCTCGCCGACCGGTCGTCGGGACCGGGCGGGGGTCTGAGGGCGACCCGGTCGGCCGAGCTTTCGAGCCCGCCATCGGGCACAGGTGGACCGGGCGCAGACAGTCCGGCGAGGTAGGAGCCGGGTGTTCAGCGCGGTCGCGCTTCGGTCAGGTGGCGTCGGTGTCGAAGGCGCCGTCCGCAGCCGGTGCCGCCGCGGGCGGCGCGGGGGCGCGGCGCGGCGCCCCGACCACCTTGGGTTCGGCCAGCCGGCGGATGCGAGCACTCGGCGTCATCGGCGGTGGCCCGGCCGCTGACGCAGCGGCCGGAGCCACGTCGGGGGGCTGCGCAGTGACTGGCTCCGCCGGGGCGGGAGCCGGTCCGGCCGCCGGGGCTGCCTTCGCCGCACCGGCACCGTTCGCCGCACCGGCACCGTTCAGGCCGAGGAGGCCGCCGATCCCGCCGCCGGCGGGCTCCCCGCCCAGAATGGTGTTGCCGATGAGCCGTTTGGGATGCAGGTCCCGTAACTCCCGCAGTTCCTGCAGCTCCTTGAGCGACTGCAGATCGGCGATCTGCCGCCGCAGTTCGTCCAGTTCGGGACCGATCTCACGGTTGAGCTGGGCCTGCGCGCCGGCGGCCATCGTCCGCAGCTTGCGCAGGCCGTCGGTGACCCAGCGCACGGCGGTGGGTATCCGTTCCGGGCCCAGGATGAACACGCCGACCAGCACGATGATGGTGATCTGACCCCAGGACAGGCCGAACATGCCAGCCTCCCTCCGTGACCGGGCACCCCGGCGGGCCCAGGATATCCAGCGCACCGGCCCGCCGACGGCCGTCGGACCTCATCGGCTATTCGGAGCCGAGCGTCACGGTGACTGTCATTTCCCGGCCGTCGCGGAGCAGGACCACCGGCACCGAGGCGCCGACCGGGTTCTGCCGGACCGCAACCAGGAGTTCGTCGGCGTTGCCGACCTGGCGGTCCCCCACCTTGATGATCACGTCACCCTCGGCGATCCCGGCAGCCGCGGCCGGGCCGCCCGCCTGCACGTTCTGCACCTGCGCGCCGTCGGTGACGCCGTCGGTGGCCGACCGCGCGTTCACGCCGATCGACGAGTGCGTCGCGGCGCCCGATCGGATGATCTGTTCGGCCACGTCCTTGGCCGTGGCGATCGGAATGGCGAACCCGAGCCCGATCGACCTACTTTCGTTGCCGCCGAGGGTGCGGATCGCCGAGTTGATGCCGACCACCGCGCCGGTGGCGTCGACGAGCGGGCCACCGGAGTTGCCCGGGTTGACCGCCGCGTCGGTTTGAATGGCGTCGATCACCGCGTCGGTGTCCGATCCGCCGCCTTGCAGCCGGACCGGCCGGTTCTTGGCCGAGACGATGCCGGTGGTCACGGTCCCCGCCAGGCCCAGCGGCGAGCCGATCGCGATCACCGGGTCACCGACGGCCAACGCGGCTGAATCGCCGATCTGCGCGACCGTGGCGCCCTCCACGTCGACCTTGAGGACCGCCAGGTCGGTCAACGGGTCGCGCCCGGCGATCACTGCCGGCACACGGCTCTGCTGACCGTCGTCGAAGATGACGGTCAGCGTCGCCGACGGGTCGGTGGCCGCCGTGGAGACGACGTGATTGTTGGTCAGGATGTAGCCGCTGCCGTCGATGACGACGCCGGAGCCGGTCTCTCCGACGTCCCCG
Organism: Nakamurella sp.; assembly: GCA_044867945.1. Taxonomy (GTDB): domain Bacteria; phylum Actinomycetota; class Actinomycetes; order Mycobacteriales; family Nakamurellaceae; genus Nakamurella. The sequence goes on from JBIOVW010000514.1 coordinate 7,947, forward strand.
GTGCGGATCTCCAGGGAGACCACCGACGGCAGGACCCGGGAGGCGATGTCGGCGACCGATCCGGGCGCCCGGGAGACCGCGGGCGAGACAGGGGCGAGTTCGAAGGACGGGTCGGTCGTCGGGGCGGGCAGGCGACTCGCCGCGAACACCCCGATCGCCGCGCCGACCGCGCCGATCACCAGCGCGGTGACCAGTACCCCGATGATCGCCGACGGCCGCAACCGACGCTCGAAAAGTGCCTGGCGCAAGGTGAACCGCTCGGCCGGCGGCCTGGCCGGCACCGCAGGCGTCTGCGCCGCGAGCGCGGGCGGGCCCAGCTGTGCGCCCGCCCCCGGGTCGCGCCACGGATCCTCGGGCGGGGAGTCCGCCGGGCCGGCGGGTTCCTCGGGCGGTCGACCGATCCCTTCCTGGCCGGGCACTGGGCCGAACGCGTCGGCGAGGTACTCGGGCACCGGTGGCGCGCCGAGCACGACCGACCCGCGCTGCGCGCGGGGGCCGAAGGAACCTCCCACCCCGCCCGGCCGCGCGAATGCCCCCGCCTGGACCGGGTCGAGCGGCGGGACGCGCACGGGCGCGGGCGGACGGCCGGCGTACGGCGATCCGTTGGCGGGCGATGTGTTGGCGGGAGATCCGTTCGGCACGGGCCGATTGTCGTCGGCTGCCACTGCTGGGACCGCGCTGGACAACCCGGCTCCTCCGTCGCCGGACTGTCTGCGCCCGGTCCTGATGTGCTTGATGGCGGCCTCGCACGCTCGTCCGACTAGGGGTTGTCCCACCCGGCGATGACGACCTGCGGCACACTCGCCGGACTGACGTGCGCGATCCCGCGGCCGTCCGGCTGTGGGTCAGGATCGGACAACGGCTCGGCGCCGATCAACGCACCGACGGTCAACCCCGCGACCAATGCGCCCGCGCCCAGAAATCGAAACCGCCGGCTCCGGTGGGCGTCTCGTTGATGCGGCGTCCCGGGTCGGGCGAATCCGCCGGTGCGCGGACGGTCGGTGGCGGGGTGGTCGTCGGACCCGGCGGAGGGCAGAACCACCGGAATGGACCGCAGAGCGTCCAGCAGACTGTTCGGCATTGTCGGCGCCTGCGCCGACCGCAGCCAGGTCCTGGCCAGCACCTGCGCCCGGACCTCGGCGTCGCACTGCGGGCACTGGGCCACGTGCGCGGCCGCGCGCTGAAAGGCGACCATCGGCATCTCGCCGTCCGCGTAAGCGACGACGGCGTCGAGCGTCAGATGATCGATCGGACCCAAGGTCATCGCACCGCCTCCACACCGTCGTGTCCAGCCGTGCCGGTCGCCTCACCACGCAATGCACGCCGTCGCTCCAGCCCCGCCCGCAGCGCCAACCGCCCACGGTGGATCCGCGACCGCACCGTGCCAAGCTTCACCCCGAGGGTGGCACCGATTTCCTCGTATGTCAGCCCCTCGACGTCGCACAGCACGACCGCGGCGCGGAACTCGGGCAGCAGGTCGTCCAGCGCGGCCTGCAGGTCGGGGTCCAGATGGGCGTCGTGGAAGGCCTGCTCGGGCGAGGGCTCCCGGCCGGCGATCCGGTCGGTCTCCTCGGGCAGCGCCTCCATCCGGATGCGTTGACGCCGGCGGACCAGATCCAGGAAGACGTTCGTGGTGATGCGATGCAGCCAGCCCTCGAAGGACCCGGGCTGAAAGCCGTCCAGGGACCGGAACACCCGGATGAAGGTCTCCTGGGTGATGTCCTCTGCGTCGTGCGCGTTGCCGGACAGCCGGTAGGCAAGTCGATAGACCCGGTCGCCGTGCTCGCGCACGATCTCGTCCCAGGCCGGCGGGGTCCACACGGGGCCGGTCGTGACGGGAGCGCTGGACAGGAAAACCACCTCCGGGTTCGTTGCCGGTACCAACCGCCGGCGTTCGATCATTGTTCCCCGGGCAGGTGTGAGCGGCGTGTGAGTGGGGTGGTGAGCGAACCGTCGACGCAGGCGTGCATCCGGTCATTGCGGTGTGCCTGTGCCGAGCCGGGCTCGCCGGCCGGTAGGTTCTGGCGGGGAGCATCGCGCACCGTCGGCCGAAACGGTCGGCACCGGCGTGTCCGTCGCTGCGGCCACCGCGCCGGTCGAACCTGCCGGGTGGCGGGTCACCGACACTCCCGCTCCGCCCGATACGTCAGGAGGTTGCCGGTGACCACCAGCCGGTCCTACGCCGAGTTTTTCGTGCCCGAGTCCGATGTCGTGCTCTCCGCACGGGCCCGGGCGGCGGATCTCGGGTGCGCGCCGACCGGATCCGGCACCGCCGCCGCCCTGACGTTCCTGGCCGCGGCGGTAGCCGCACGGTCGGTGGTGGAGATCGGTACCGGCACCGGGGTCAGCGGTCTGCACCTGCTCCAGGGGATGGCCGCGGACGGCATCCTGACCACGATCGACGTCGAGGCCGAGTACCAGCGGGCGGCCAAGAAGGCCTTCGTCGAGGCCGGCCTGGCCGCCACCAGGACCCGGCTGATCAACGGCCGCGCGCTGGACGTCCTACCCCGGCTCACCGACGCGGCGTACGACCTGGTCTTCGTCGACGGGGCCCGGACCGAGTACCCGCAGTACGTCACGGAAGCGCTGCGACTGCTCCGACCGGGCGGGATCCTGATCATGGACGGGGCGCTGGCCGGCGACAAGGTCGCCGATCCGACCCAGCGGGACGGCGACACGGTGGCCGTCAGGGAGGCCGGGCGGCAGGTGCGCGACGCGGAGAACCTGACGTCGATGCTGGTCCCGCTCGGCGACGGGCTGCTTGCGGCGGTCAAGCTCGGGTGAGCGCAGGCCGGGTGGGCGGCCTTCGTGGGCGCCGAATTCTCGCCCCGGCGGGCGCGGTCGGGGCGGTGTTGTTGGCGGCCGTGACGCTGGCCGGCTGTGGCCAGTCAGAGCAGGAGCGCCGCGCCGCCGAGTCCGCCGCGTCGGCGGCAGCAGCGGCCGCCTCGTCCGCGGCAGCCTCGTCGTCCGCCGCCGCGGCGTCGTCGTCGGCGGCATCCGCCCGATCCGCCGCCGCTGCGGCCTCCTCGTCGGCCGCGTCGGCCGCGTTGGCGGCTGCGGCCTCCAGACTTGCCGAGCAGTCCCGCTCCGCCGTGGCGGCGTCATCGTCGGCGCAATCCGCCGCAGAGTCGGCGGCCTCCGCGGCGTCGGTGGCCGCGGCAGCCGCGCTCGCGGCCGGCGCGGATCCCGCCGACCCGGACACTCCGGGAGAGGAGGGCGACGCCGGCCGCTGCGCGGGCTACGAGCAGTACGCCGACGAGGAGCCGACCGGCATGCGGACGGATGCGGCCGCCGCGTGGCTGGCGGTGCGCGCTGCCGGCGAGGTGCAGGGCCTGACCATGTGCCTGGCCGACGGCAAACGCAGCCGGGCCCAGCAGCAGCAGACCTATGACGACTACGTCAGGCAGTACGGGCAGGCGATGGCCGACCAGTACGTGCTGCCGCCGCAGACATCCGCGCACGTGCTCGGTCTGGCCATCGACGTGCAGCCGTACGAGGCCTACACCTGGCTGGAGGGCACGAACGGCGCGCTGAGCTTCTGCCGGATCTACGACAACGAGGCCTGGCACTTCGAGTTCGACCCGTCGTTCGCGACCGCCGGGTGCCCGGCCCGGCTGCCCTATCCGGGAGCGCCGACGGCGTCCGCCACCCCCTCGACCTCCTAAGTCGGCCGAGCTTGCGAGGCCGCCATCGAGCACAGTAGGACGGCGCTGGGACAACCCGGCGACGGAGGAGCCGGGTTGAGCAGCGCGGTCCTAGTCGGCCGAGCTTGCGAGGCCGCCATCGAGCACAGCAGGACTGGGCGCAGACTACCCGGCGACGGAGGAGCCGGGTTGTTCAGCGCGGTCCTGGGAGAGGCCGACCAGCCGGGCCGCCTTGAGTTCGGTCTCGGCCCATTCCGCCGCCGCGTCCGAGGAATAGGTGATCCCGGCGCCGGTGCCGAAATGCAGCCGTCCGCCGGTGGCGAAGAAGGTGCGGATGGCCACCGCCAGCCGGGCCTGTCGTCGGTCCCCGTCGACGAACCCGAAGGCGCCGCAGTACACCCCCCGAGGCACCGGCTCCAGTTCCGCGATGACCTCCAGCGCGCGGATCTTCGGTGCGCCGGTGACGGATCCGGGGGGGAACGTCGCGGCCAGGATCTCGCCCCAGCCGACGCCGTCGGCCGGCCGGGCGGTCACGGTGGACACCAGGTGGGCCAGGCCCGGGTGCTCCTGCCTGGCCAACAGCTCGGTGACCACCACCGAACCCGGCCGGGCGATCCGCCCCAGGTCGTTGCGGACCAGGTCGGTGATCATGATGTTCTCCGGATAGTCCTTGTCCGCGAACGGCTCTCCGGGCCGGGTCGTTCCCTTGATCGGCGACGACGCCAGTCGGTCGCCGTCCCGGGACAAGAATAGTTCCGGCGACGCGCTGACGATCCACTCCCGCCCCAGGTGCAGCACGCCGGACCACGGCGCGGGATTCCCCGCCGCCAGCCGATGCGCCAGGACCAAGGGATCGGCGTCCGGATCCAGCGGCGCGGACAGCAGCCGGCAGAGGTTGACCTGGTACACGTCGCCGGCCTCGATGTACTCGCGGATCCGCCGGACGCCGGAGACATACGCCGCCCGGTCCAGGCTCGAGCGCCAGCGCCATCCCCCGGACGGCCAGTTCCCGGTCGTCGCCGGCAGGGGCGCGGGCACCACCCGGTCGAACCGGTACCCGGTGAGCGTCCCGGAGAACGTGCCGACAACCACCCACCACCCGCGATCCAACACCGTCGGGTCGGCCCCGAGATCGGCGACCTGCACCAGGTCGGTGGCCAGCATGCCGCCGACGTGGGCGTACGGCGGGGGGATCGTCATCGCGGCTCAGCGTAGAGCGGGTCAGGGGATTGCCGATGGCACAGGAGATACTGCCGGAATGGCTCCCGAATCGATCCAGCGGCCGGTCCGGCTCGGCTCCCGCACGGCGTATCGCAATCCGTGGATGAGCATCCGCGAGGACACCCTGGTGTTGGCCGACGGCTCGACCGGGATCTACGGCATCGTCGACCGGGACGACTACGCGGTGGTCATCCCGGAGCAGGACGGTGGCTTCCACCTGGTCGAGCAGTTCCGGCACGCCGTCGGTCGCCGGTCCTGGGAGTTCCCGATGGGTGGCTGGTCCCCCGGCAAATCGGGCCCCCCGCAGGACCTGGCCCGGCAGGAACTGCTCGAGGAGACGGGGTTCACCGCCGCCACCTGGCGTCGACTCGGGTCCCGGATGCACGGATCGACGGGATTCTGCTCGCAGGGCTTCGCCGTCTGGCACGCCACCGACCTGACCGCCGGGCAGCCCGACCGGGAGATCACCGAGGCGGACATGGAACAGGCCTTCGTCACCGAGGCCGAGTTCCGACGGATGATCGCGGACGGTCGGATCTTCGATGCGCCGACGATCGCGGCCTATACCCTGCTGCGGTTGGTGGGCTGAGCGCAGGGTGGGCGGGCGGGCTTGGTGCGTGCGCGGCTCATCGACACGCGACGCCCGGTCGTAGACTGCGGTGCGCACGGAGGTCAGATCGACAGCGCGAAGCAGCAAGGTGCAGGAGGCAGGGTGACGGAAGGCGCCACCTCGCCGGCCCCCCCGAGCACCGACCGCATCCTGACCGTGCCGAACCTGCTGTCGTTCCTGCGGCTGCTCGGCGTCCCCCTCTTTCTCTACCTGCTGCTGGTGGTGCAGAGCGACGCCTGGGCGCTGGTGGTGCTGGCCGTCAGTGCCATCACCGACTGGGCCGACGGCAAGCTGGCTCGGCTGCTCAACCAGTACAGCCGGCTGGGCGAATTGCTCGACCCGGCCGCGGACCGGCTCTACATCCTGGCCGCGCTCGTCGGCTTCGTCATTCGCGGGTATATCCCGTGGTGGGTGGCGGCCCTGATCGTCGGGCGGGACGTCGTGCTGGCCGCCACCCTGCCGTTGCTCAAGCGGTACGGGTACACCGCGCTACCGGTGCACTATCTGGGCAAGGCGGCCACCTTCTGCCTGCTGTACGGGCTGCCGTTCCTGCTGCTGGGCCAGAGCACCATCGGGACCGTGGTCGGGCAGATCTGCCTGCCGATCGCCTATGCGTTCATCGCCTGGGGCACGGTCATGTACCTGTGGGCCGGCGCGATCTACCTGGGTCAGCTCGTCTGGATCGTCCGCAACTGCCCGCTCGCGCCGAAGTACCGGCCGGCGTGACCATGTCGGAAAACCAGCCGCAACGGCAGCCGTCCCGCAATCCGGTCGCGCCCCTGCTGGAGACGCTCGGCCGCGACCACCTCGACCCCGGTTACGCCGAGGCGGCCGCCCGCAAGCGGGCGGTGGCCGGCGGCGGCGCGCCGAAGCCGACCGGCCGTCGCTGGACCCCGCCCTTCGCCCTTGTCGTGGTCGGATGCCTGATCGCCGGGGTCGTTCTC
>JBIOVW010000515.1:0-3206 GCA_044867945.1 Nakamurella sp.
ACGGTCGCCGGCCGGTGACCGCGGTCGATCAGCCGGACACCGAGCTCGCGCTCCAACGCGGCGATATGCGCGCTGACCCGGGACTGCGACCGGTGAACCTGGGAGGACGCGGCAGTGAAGCCCCCGCGGTCGACGACCGCGAGAAAGGTCGTCAGCCAGTCCAGTTCCACCGGATCATAGTGCCCCGCACAAGTTGCTCCGAGCCTCGTGGGATCACCCCAGGATCGACCCTTGATTCCACCTGGTGGGATTGATCCATCCGTGTCACGGATGGTTTCCTGGGGATGACGCGCTGGTCCACGTGGTTCGCCTGTGTTTGCCTTAGCCTGCTTTGATCAACAGCCTGAGGTACCACTCGGTCACCACGGGTCACCCGGACGAGGTATGCAACGTCGACGCTGACGAGGAGAGCCCAGTGGCGGGGAATTCTACCGAATCGGGACGGTCGGTGACCAGCAAGATCACGTCCATTCTGCTGACCTTCACCCAGGGGTCGGAGCACTCGCTGACCGAGATCGCCCGGCTGGCCGGTCTGCCGATCTCCACGGCGCACCGGTTGACCTCCGAACTCGCCTCCTGGCGACTGCTCGAGCGCACCGATTGCGGCCACTACCGGGCCGGTCTGCCGCTGCGGATGATCGGCACGGCTGAGGCCGGGCCACCGAGCATCACCGAACGCGCGCCCTGCGTCATCGAGGACCTGTCCGCGGCCACCCGATGTCGCGCCCGCCTTGGTGTGCTGTCCGACCTGGAGGTTTCGTACATCGAGAAGGTGCCCGGTCCCCGGCCCGCGACGCCGTTCAGTGCCGCCGCGAAGCTGCCCGCGCACGCGACCGCGATGGGCCGAGCGCTGCTCGCATTCTCCCCCGCCCACACGGTCGAGATGACGATCATGCGCGGGTTGCGCCAGTACACGCCGCACACGATGACCGCTCCGGACCGGTTCCGCCGCGCGCTCGCGGTCACCCGGCTGACCCGGGTCGCAGTGACCCGGGGCGAGTTGGAGCCGGACCTTTGCGGCGTGGCCATGCCCGTGTTCGGACCGGGCGGAGACGTGGTCGCGGCCATCGAACTCACCGTCACCGACCTGCACGCGGCCATGCAGTCGGTGATCGGCACGCTGGCCATCGCCTCCAGGAGCCTGTCCCGCGAGCTGGCCGGCGACCCGCAGCCACCTGACCCCGGTCAGGTTCCCCGGCAGGCCGCCCGGGAACCGCTCACCATGGCCACCTGACCGGCCGCGCGGCCACCGGCCCGTCGGGGGCTACCCCTTGACGTAGGTCCCCGGCCCCAACGCCAGGACCGGGTATTTGTCGCTGCCGATCGGCGGCGGGTCGACCATGGGACCGGAGTTCGCCGCCGACCAGCGGGCCCAGTCCTCCCACCAGGTGCCGGACTTGCGCTCCGCGGTGGCCCGCCACTCGGCCCCGGTGGCCGGCAGTTTCTCGTCGCCGTTGGCGACCTGGTGCCAGGCCTTGGGCCCGGGCGGGCTGACTATCCCGGCGATGTGCCCGCCGCTGCCGAGCACGAACCGCACCGGGCCGCTGACCAGGTTCACCGTCTTGTAGGCCGACTCCCAGAGCACGATGTGATCGTTGATCGCGCTGACCACGTACGTCGGTTGTTTGATCACGCTCAGATCGATCGTGGCCCCGCCGATCTCCAGGGTGCCGGCGGCCAGCTTGTTCTGCACGTAGAAGTTCCGCAGGTAGAACGCGTGCATGGCCGCGGGCATCCGGGTGCTGTCCGCATTCCAGGCCAGGATGTCGAAGGCGGGCGGCGGCTGGCCCATCAGCCAGTTGGAGACGACGTAGTTGAAGATCAGGTCGTTGGCCCGCAGGATGTCGAACGTGCCGGCCATGGTCTCGCCCTCGAGCGCGCCCGCCTTGCGCATCTTCTTCTCGAGTCGCTCCACCGACTTCATGTCGGTGAACGCGGCGAGCTGGCCGGGCTGGGCGTAGTCGAGCATGGTGTTCAGCAAGGTCAGCGTGCCGACCCGGTTGTCGCCCTGCTGGGTGAGGTAGGCGGCGGTGATCGCGGTCATCGCCCCGCCCAGGCACAGCCCGACGATGTCGATTGTGTCGGCTCCGGTGATCTGCTGGATCACATCCAGCGCCGTCTGCGGCCCGTGCACCAGGTAGTCGTCCATCGTGGTTCCCGACATGTCCGCGGACGGGTTCTTGTAGCTGATCGCGAAGACGGTGCGGCCATGTTTGACCGCCCACTCGATGAAGCTCCGGTTCGGCGCGAGGTCCATGATGTAGTACTTGTTGATCCACGGCGGGCTGCACAGCAGCGGCGTTGCGTGCACCTGCTCGGTCTGCGGCTCGAACTGCAGCAGCTGCATCAGGTCGTTCTGATAGACGACCTTGGACGGGGTGCAGGCCAGGTTGACGCCCACCTCGAAGCCGCTGCGGTCGACCTGCCGCGGCTTGCCGCCGTTGTGCCGGACGTCATCGACGAAGTTGCGGGCACCCTTGAGCAGGCTGGCGCCCGCGGTGTCGAATGCCCGCTGCAACGCGGCCGGGTTCGTCGGCAGGAAGTTGGTGGGGGCCAGCGCATCCACCAGCAGATCAAGGGCCATCATCGCCTTGCGGCTCTCGTCCGGGCTCAGCTTGGCCGACCCGACGAGTTCACGCGCGGCCTTGGCGGCGGCCAGATAGGTCATCCGGATCGAGTAGTAGGCGGGGTTGTCCTGCCAGGCCGGGGCGGCGAAGCGGCGGTCCTTGGGGTCGGCCTCGACCGGCGGCGTGACGTCCTTGCCCAGCCAGCGGGCGCCGGCGGCGACGGGAATCTTGAGCAGGTCGCCGGCCAGGTGAACCGCCGACTTCAGTGGCACCGTCGGGGTGGTCATCGATGCGCGCACCGCCTTGACCAACGATTCGCGCAGGCCCGCGACATCCCCCTGCTCGAAGATCTCCGCCTCCGGCGCGAGCACGCTCGCAGCCCGTTCGGCAACCTCACGCAGCGATTCCGATAGTTCTGGTGCCATATTGCCCATCCTTGCCTGATTGCCCGCCCGACTGCCAGCGCCCGGGACCGGTTCCGGACCGCCTCCCGCTGGTCGGAACACCCGCGAACGGACGTGCCGAACAGGTGGCGATACCGGTATCTGTGAGTTTCAACCGAGCCCTGGAGGCGATGATGTCACTGCTTGCCGGATCGGCGCCCGACACGGACCCGGAGGTCGGCGTGGCATCTGCGAC
>JBIOVW010000516.1:0-3497 GCA_044867945.1 Nakamurella sp.
CCGCGCTGGTGCTCGGCCCCGGTTGATCTGCGGGTTTGTTACGGCTATTGGCATGGGTTGCGACTCGCCGGTGGCTCCGGTACAGATTGGTCGGGGCCGATCCGAGGTGCCGTTGGTGAGCGAGGAATCTGTCAAGGTGGAAGCGGCGCACGACGCGCTGCGCCACCACGAGTGGGATCATGCGCGCGCGCTGTTTCTGGCGGTGGGCGACTCCGGTCAGCTCACCGCGGACGACAGTTACGGCCTGGCGACCGCCGACTGGTGGCTGGGCCTGATGCAGGACGCCCTGTCCGCGTACGAGCAGGCGTACCTCGGCTACCTCGGGGATCAGCGGCGGGACCGGGCGGCCCTCGCCGCCTTCGACATCGCCGGCTCCCTGTTCCTGCGGGGCGATCATGTCCGGGGTTCGGGCTGGCTGAGCCGGTTCAACCGGCTCCTGCAGGACATGCCCGAGGGTGTCCTGCACAGTTACGCCCGCTGGGTGGAACTCGACGGACGATCCGCGGACCTCCATTTCGATGAGGCGCTCGCCGCGGCGCGGCGGTTGCACGCGGACGGTGTGCTATATGCGGACCTCGATCTGTGCACGCTGGCGCTGATGCTCGAGGGGCGAATTCTGGTCCGCCATGGTCGGGTCGACGCCGGCATGTCCGTGCTCGACGAGGCGATGCTCACCGCCGCATCCGGTCGGATGGATCCGGCCTATGCCGGCAACGTGTACTGCAATCTGGTCGCCGCCTGCCATGAGGTGCTGGACATCGGCCGGATGCGTGAATGGACGGTTGCACTCGCTCGCTGGTGCGAATCGTTGCCGTCCGCGGTGCTGTTCACCGGGATCTGCCGCGTTCACCGCGCCCAACTGCTGCAACTGGGCGGCGACTGGGACCGGGCCGAGCGGGAGGCCGCCAAGGTCTGCGCCGAGCTGACCGACGTCCAGGTGAGCAGCGTCGCCGAAGCTCACTATGTGATCGGCGAGATCCGGCTTCTGCGGGGAGATCTCACCGGAGCAGAGGAGCAACTGGGGCGCGCCGACAAGTTGGGCCGGGATCCGCAGCCCGCATTGGCGCTGGTGCGGTTGGCCCAGCGGGACATCGCCGGCGCCGCAGCGATGATCGGCACGGCGCTCGCCGTGGTGGCCGGCCGGCCGACGGCCCGTGCCAGGCTGCTGGCGGCCCAGGTCGAGATCACCGTGGCCGCAGGCGACCTGGACCGGGCCGACCGAGCGGCCGAGGAACTCGAGCAGATCGCCGCCGCATACTCGACAGCGGGCTTGCGCGGCATGGCCGCGCAGGCCCGCGGTGCCGTCCTGGTCGCCCGTGGCGCTGCGACACAGGCCCTGCCCATCCTGCACACCGCCTTGCGGACCTGGCAGGAACTTGGCGCACCCCACCCGGCGGCTCGAGTCCGGCTGCTCGTCGCCCGGGCGCAGACCGGCCTCGGCGACGTGACCGGGGCGTTGAACGCGTTGGAGGCCGCCGCGGAGGTCTTCACAAGGTTGGGCGCCGTTTCCGACGCCCGGCTGGCGAGCAGTCTTCGACCATCCCGGCCGCAGCCGGACGGCCTGACCGAGCGCGAAGCGCAGATCCTCGTCCTGGTCGCCGCCGGACGCACCAACCCGCAGATCGGCCAGGACCTGTCCATCAGCCACAAGACAGTCGCCCGGCACCTGTCGAACATCTTCACCAAGTGCGGTCTCGCCACCCGAACGGCCGCCGCCGCCTACGTGTTCGAGCATGGAATGAACGACAACAACGCCCGGAACCCCTAACGGTAAGTCCGTGATGTGATGGGTCATCCGACCCATCCTCGGATCACCGATGTGGACATCCGCCCGATGAGAGCCAGCCGCCCCGGCCCATATCGTCGGAGCCAGCCATCCATCGATCGGCAGGAAGGACCCACCATGACAACGACCCTGACAGGGACCGAATCGGAAGCCGAGGTCGCGCAGTTCGCCGAGCGCCTGCTGGGCCTCTACACCGGCGCGCTGCTCAGTGCCATGATCGACGTCGGCCATCGCACCGGGCTGTTCGAGGCCGCCGCACTCGGCGAGGTCACCAGCGAGGCACTCGCGGACCGGGCCGGCCTACAGGAACGGTACGTCCGGGAGTGGCTCGGATCCATGGTGACCAGCGGGATCATCGACTACGACCCGGCCGGTCGTACCTACCGGCTCCCGGCCGCCCACGCCGCCTGCCTGGCCGGTTCGGGGCCTGGCAACCTCGCGCCGATGAGCCGGCTCAACACCCACCTCACCGAACACGTCGGCGAGGTTGTGCGGGCATTCCGGGAGGGCGGTGGCGTGCCGTTCGCGGCCTATCAGCCGGACTTCACCGACGTGATGGACGCCGCCGGACGCGGTGGCTACGACGCCGACCTCGTCGACTCCTGGCTGCCCCTGGTGCCCGGGTTGGCCGACTCGCTCGCTGCCGGTGCCCGGGTGGCCGACGTCGCCTGCGGGACCGGCCACGCACTCGTCGTGCTCGCACGCGCGTTCCCGCGGTCCACGTTCATCGGATACGACCGGTCGGAGCCTGCGATCGCCCGCGCGAGGGCGGAGGCCGCCGCTGCCGGGCTGGGGAACGTGAGCTTCGAGTTGGCCGACGTCGCTCGGCTGCGCGTCGATGTGCCGTTCGACGCGATCTTCGTCTTCGACGCCATCCACGACCAGGCCGCACCCCAGGCCGTGCTGGCCAACATCTTTCGTGCCCTTGGGCCGGGTGGCCGGTTCTTCATGAAGGAACCGCGGGTGTCCAGCAACCTGGAGGAGAACATCGGTAACCCGCTCGCGCCGATGCTCTATGCGTTCAGCACGCTGCACTGCATGACCGTCTCCCTCGCCGAGGGCGGCGCGGGCCTGGGCACCGCGTGGGGGCAGCAGAAGGCGCTGCAGATGCTGGCCGACGCCGGCTTCGGTGAGGTGGCCGTGCACGACGTGGCCGCCGACCCGATGGACGCGATCTTCGTGACGACCAGGGACTGATCGGCCTATCCCCGCGACTCAGGCACCCTCCTCGCGGAGCACCTCGCAGGCTCGGTCGGTCCGCCGAGGATGCCGCCGCTGTGCCGATGCGGCCGGCGGCAGTCCTGCGGTGTCGAGATTGTCGTACAGCACGCCGGTGTAGCGATGCAGGGCCGCCGGGTCGGCGCAGTGCGCAACCCGGCGTTCGCGGCGATCTCCGCGTCCTTGGAGGCGGGCACGCTACGGACGGCCGGCCGGATGCCCGCCTCAGCTCGGCACGAAATCGGCCGGCAGCATCGTACGGCAGATGGGTGAAATGTCGGTTTCATCTGGTAAAGGAGCGGGGCCGGGTCTAGCGTTCGGGCCCGGAGATCGCTTCCGCGATTCGGGGATCCATCCGCCCGCGATGCTGGAGGCTTGGTCATGGTGCTTGCGCGCCGCCTTCTCGTGCTCTTGGCGATATTGACATGTGTTTCGATCGGTCTGACCGTGCCGGCGGTGGCCGATCGTGGGCACGGCCACTCCAGGCCGGTCG
>JBIOVW010000517.1:0-7753 GCA_044867945.1 Nakamurella sp.
ACAACCCTCTCCCCATGATCAACAGCGTTCTGGGGAGAGGGTCTGCGGCTCATTTGACGGCGACGGGGGCAACGGGGGCACCGACCGCACCGGTCACGGGCAGGGGCTCGGCGGACAGCCAGAACTCGTACACGCCATCGGCGGCGCAGTCCGCGGCCAGGGCGTCCAGGTCCCACAACTCGCCGATGTACAGTCCGATGTGCGGTATCGCGACCTGGTGCAGCGGCTGGAAGGCGTTGTCGAACTCGTTCGGCCGGACCTCGAAACCCCAGGTATCTGTTGCTGCAGCGGCGATCTCCGTCGAGTGCAGCCAGTCCGCGGTGATGAACGACAACCCCGGTGACGCGCCGCCCGCGTAGTCGCCCCAGCCCTCCCGGCGGGCCCGGGCGAGCCGGCCGGTCCGAACCAGCAGCAGGTCGCCGCGGCCGACGACCGACGACGTCCCCTGGGCGGCGATCGTCGCCTCCAGGTGCTCGGTGGTGATGGCGTAACCGTCCGGCAACTCACCGTTCTGGCCGATCGCCCGGCCCACGTCCAGCAGCACGCCTCGACCGGACATCCGGCCGGTGGCAGTCTGGATGCCGGTGACCAGGTCGCCGTCGCTGGTCACCACGTCGCCGGCGCGGCGGCCGTTCCAGGCATTGCCGTGATCAAAGATGTGGCCGAGCCCGTCCCACTGGGTGGACGCCTGCAGCGGCATGAAGATCACGTCGTCGGCGCCGCCGAGGCCGTGCGGGAACCCTTGCGAGCCGCGTTCGGCGTCCGTGCCGGTGTCCAGCATGGTGTGCACCGGGTTGGTGCGTCGCCGCCACCCCTTCTGCGGGCCGTCCATGTCGAAGGACTGCGCCAGCGAGAAGCTCACCCCACGCCGAATCAGCGCGGCGCCCTCGCGACGCTTGGTTTCGTCCAGGAAGTTCAACGTGCCGTGCACGTCGTCGGTACCCCAGCGGCCCCAGTTGGAGCAGCGCTTGGCCGCGGCGGCGATGGCGGCCTCCGGGTCACGGGGATCGAGCGGAAAGATGGCGGGCATGTCGGGTCCTCCTCGAAGCGACTCTTCTAAGATCGGGCACGACGGCGCATCAGGGAAGACCGAGTTGATGATGCGTCGTATCACCTACATGGATACGCTCGGACCTTGTGAAGCTGACGAGTCTGGACCTGAATCTGCTGGTCACCCTGGATGCGCTGCTCGACCAGCGCAGCGTCAGCCGGGCCGCCGAGCAGATCGGGGTGAGCCAGCCGGCGGTGTCCGCCCAGCTGGCCCGGTTGCGCCGGCACTTCGGCGACGAATTGCTGGCCCGGTTCGGCAACCAGTACCGGCTCACCCCGCTGGCCACCCAGCTGCGCGGCCGGGTGCGGACCGCGGTCACCGGCGTGGAGCGGGTGTTCGCCGCGGAACCGGACTTCAACCCGGCCAGCACCTCTCGCGAGTTCTCCCTGGTGATGAGCGACTACGGGGTTGCTGTGTTGGGAGCGCGGCTTGCCGCCGAACTCGCCCGGGACGCCCCCGGGGCCCGCCTGCGGTTCACCGCGAACACACCGTCCCTGGTCGACCGGGCCCTCCAGTCGATGGCCAGCATCGACCTGCTGGTGATGCCGCATGGGTTCACCGAAGGGCTGTCCCACCGCGACCTCTACCGGGACGACTGGGTGTGCCTGGTCGCGACCGACAACGCTGCCGTGGCCGACGATCTGACGGTTGATCAGCTCCGCAGCATGCCCTGGGTGGTCTCGTACCACAGTCCTACCGCGGCCACGCCGGCCGCTCGGCAGATGCGGATGCTCGGCATCGAGCCCGACGTCCGCGTCGTCACCGAGAACTTCCTCACCGTGCCCGGTCTGATCGCCGGCAGTGATCGGGTGGCACTGCTGCAGCGGCGGCTGGCCGATGCGATCCCGGCGGGCCTGGGCGTGCGGGTGCTTCCGTGCCCCTTCGAGGTGACCCCGCTGGTCGAGGCGATCTGGTGGCATCCGATGTACGACGAGGACCCCGAGCACCGGTATCTGCGCGACATGCTGACCCGGATCTCGGCGGAGCTGAGATCGACCCGGCCGGTCACGTCCTGAACAACCAAGCAGACCCAAGGATTACGGATCGTGGGACCGCTGACGGCCGCTGCCCCCAAACGGTGGCTGGCGAACCGTTGCAGACGGTACCCGGCTCCGCGCGCACTGTCAGTGGTGTCGGCTACCCGCGACAGCGTCTTCGTCAGGGTGTTACCGGTGGCCTGGATCCCAATGCAGCCACTCTTAGCCGACCCGCGCCGGCCGGCCCAGACCTCCCGGCCTGCGCAGGTGTGCCGCTGCCCATCAGTCCCGATGATGCCGCGCATCACCGATTTCGTCTTCCGCGTGAGGTGTCGATGCCGGATCGTGATCAGTAAGACCAGGTGCGGTGGTGCAGGTTCGTGCCCCGGACAATTGCCCCTCCACACCGGTGACTACCAACGCAACAAGCCCAAGCCCGCCTCGGCGACCCAGCCGGAAACGGAGATTCTCACATGACCGCGGTTCGTTCCGTTCTCGTCATCGGCGCCGGACTGGCCGGCACTGCGTGCGGCATCAGGCTGGCCGAGGCCGGCGTGCAGGTCGACCTGATCGACAAGCAGCCGGACGTCTCCGCACTAGGATCCGGAATCACGCTGCAGGGCAACGCGCTTCGGGCCTTCCGCGAACTCGGCGTGTGGGACCGAGTCCAGGAGAAGGGGTACGCCTACGAATCGGTCGGGCTCCGGGCACCCGACCCGACCGGCACGCTCATCACCGAACTGCAGGAGATCCGCACCGGCGGACCCGACCTGCCGGCCACCGCCGGCATGTACCGGCCCGACCTCGCCCGCATCCTCGTCGACCGGGTGTCCGAGGTCGGTGCCAAGGTCCGCTTCGGCGTGACCGCCACCACGCTGACCCAGGACGACGACGGGGTTCAGGTGACGTTCGCCGACGGCACCACCGGTCGGTACGACCTGGTGATCGGCGCCGACGGGGTCCGGTCCTGGACCCGGCAGGCCGTGGGCATCGACGTCGAGACCAGGCCGACCGGGATGGGCATCTGGCGGGTCTTCGCCCCACGCCCGGCAAGCGTCACCCGCACCGACCTGTACTACGGCGGCCCGAGCTACATCGCCGGATACTGTCCGACCGGTGAGGACACCCTCTACGCCTACATCGTCGAGCGAGCCCAGGACCGCTTCTCCGCCACCCCGGAGGAGAAGCTCGAGATCATCCGCGAGCTGGCCGCCGCCTACCACGGGCCGTGGGACGAGATCCGCGAGTCGCTGACCGACCCGTCCCGGGTGAACTACACGTGGTTCGAGACCCACGTGGTGCCGGCCCCGTGGAACCGCGGCCGGGTGGTCGTCATCGGCGACGCCGCCCACGTCTGCCCGCCCACCCTGGCCCAGGGCGGCGCCCAGGCGCTGGAGGACGCCCTGGTGCTGACCGAACTGCTGCTCGACCGGGACGCGGTGGACGACGACCTGTGGCAGTCGTTCACGGACCGCCGCATCGCCCGCGCCGGCGCGGTGGTCGAGGCGTCGCTGCAGCTGGGCCAGTGGCTGCTGGACGGGGTACGCGGCGACGTGCCCGGGTTGATGCATCGGGTGACCGAGCTCGTGGCCCAGCGGCCCTGAGTGCCACCGCATTGCCCACGATCGTGGGGGACCTGGGTGGGTTGGCCCACCTGTCGTGGGTGGTGATCGCCTACACCCTGGCGATGACGGTCGCCATGCCGTTGTACGGGAAGCTCGGCGACGTCACGGGCCGTTGGCGCATGATCATGAGCTGCGGGCGGTCACACCCGCGCGGGTCTGGTCAACCGCCCAGGTCAAATGACCAAACCGCGGAAACGCTCTTGCCGACGGCGCGGCATGACCGCGGGCATTCGACCGACCGTGACAATGCGGCAGATCCTGTGGCTCGCTCGGCGGAGGTGCTCCCTATCCGAGCAGCGCGGCCCGAAGGTCCCGGCAGAGCTGGTCGGCCGCCCGCTCGGAGCCGGCCGAGATCTTGCCCATCCCGAAGAAGCCGTGCACGAGCTCGGGGTACTCGCGCAGCAAGACGGGCACGCCGGCCTCCCGCAGGGCCGCGGTGTAGGCCAGGTTCTGCGGCAGCAGCGGATCATGGTGCCCGATCCCGATGACCGCGGGTGCCAGGCCCCGATGGTTGTCGGCGAACAGCGGCGACGCCCGGGGATCGCGCGCCTGACGAAGGTCGTCGGCCAGGTACTGGCGCTCGACCCAGTCGTCCTGGCCGGTGAAGAAGTCGTCGTCGTCGAGTTCGGGCTTCTTCGCGGGGATGAGGGAGGTCAGGTCGACGGCCGGGTAGACCAGCAGCTGCGCCGCCAACCCGATGCCCTGGTCCCGGCAGTGCAGCGCGACGCCCGCGGCCAGGTTGCCGCCGGCCGAGTCACCCGCCACGGCCAGCAGATCGATGCGGCCACCGAGGTCGGCGATGTGTTCCCGCGTCCACTCGATCGCCGCAACGCAGTCCAGATAGCCGGCCGGGAAGGGGTTCTCGGGGGCGAGCCGGTAGTCGACGTGCACCACCACAGCCCCGACGGTGGCCGCGATGCGGCGGGCATGTCCGTCGTGGGAGTCCAGGTCGCCGATGATCCACCCACCGCCGTGGAAGAACACGACGGTCGCGCCGGTCGGCTGGTGGGGCCGGTAGACCCGGGCGGCGATGTCACCGGACGGACCGGGGATGACAACGGAGGCGACGGCTGCAACATCGGCCAGTACCGGCGGGTAGTAGCGGGCGCGGATCTCGACGCCGCGCAGACGCGCCTTGTCGGCGTCGCGGTCCTGGAAGAGCGGGGGCTGGCCGTCGTCGTGCATGGCCTGCATCATGTGGGCGATTCCGGTGTCGAGCATGGTCGTCTCCATTTCAGGGTGGGGTCGGGGGCGGGACAGTGCCGGCCATCGGTGAGATGGCCGGCACAGTCGGGTGTTTCAGACGAGTTCGGGCTTGCCGAGCTGGGCCAGCGGGGTCCGGTAGGTCTCGCGCATCGTCAGCGCGGCGACAGTGGCCACCACTGAGGCGGCGCTGCCGAAGATCGCCACCGGCACCCAGTTCGCCAGCGACGGCCCGGCCAGGACCGCCGCGATCGACGGGGCGAAACCGCCCAGCGCGAACCCGAACTGGGTGCCGACGGCCAGACCGGACATCCGGACCCGGGTGCCGAACTGCTCGCTGAACAACGCGAACCCGACGCCGCCGTACGCGGGGTAGACAACACCGGACAGCAGGATGCCGATGACGAACACCAGGGGCATGTTGCCCGCGCTCACGGCCCAGATGAACGGCCAGACCAGCGCGGCCGAACCGAGCGCACCGATCAGGAACACCGGCTTGCGGCCGATCCGGTCACCGACCACGGCCCAGGCCGGGATGGTGGCCAGGGCGATCACGTTGGCGATGATGATCATCCACAGCAGGCTGGTCCGGGACAGGCCGACCGTGCTGGCCCCGAAGGTGAGCGCATAGATGCCGAACAGGGTGCTGATCACCGAGACCAGCGCGGCGAAGACGACCTTGATGACGTCCGGGGTATAGGTGCGGAACAGCGTCTTCAACGGGGACTTGGGCACCTCGTGGCGCTCCTGCTCGGTCTCGAACACCGGGCTCTCGTGCAAGGTGCGGCGGATCCACCAGCCGACCACCATCACGACCGCGCTGAGCAGGAACGGGATCCGCCAGCCCCAGGACAGCAGGGCGTCCTCGGGCAGGGCGGCGATCGGGATGAAGACTGCCGTGGCCAGGATGTTGCCACCTTGCGTGCCGGCGAGGGTGAAGCTGGTGAAGAATGCCCGCCGCCGTTCCGGCGCGTGTTCCAGGGTGGTCGAGCTGGCACTGGACTGTTCGCCGGACACCGCCAGGCCCTGGCAGACCCGCAGGAGCAGCAGCAGAATTGGTGCGGCCAGGCCGATCTGGTCGTAGGTGGGCAGGGCACCGATCAGGAATGTCGCGATGCCCATCCCGAACAGGGTGATCACCAGCACCGCTTTGCGACCGATCGTGTCACCGAGATGGCCCAGGATGAACGAGCCGATCGGCCGGGCGACGTAGGCGACGCCGAACGTTGCCAGCGACGCGATGGTTGCGGCGGTCGCGTTCCCGGCCGGGAAGAAGATCTTCGGGAAGACCAGGGCCGCGGCCGAGCCGTAGATGAAGAAGTCGTAGTACTCCAGCGCGCTACCGATCCAGGCGCTGATCGCGGCCTTCCGCGGCGTCTTCACCGGCGGTTGATAAATGGAAACCGCTGGCTCCGAAGTTGTCTCGACAGGAAGCGGCCGCTCGATGCCGGCCGATGAAGCACTCACCGGATGGTCCTCCTTGACGTGTGGATTGTGACTGACAAGAAGTCTGCGGCCTGCGGTGATTCACGTCCAATAGCAGAACCTGCTTGTCATGATTGCTCCCGCTTATCACCGACCACGCTGATCTCCCGGCATCCGTCGGCAGAGGCCACACTGTTTCGGTGACGGCATCACTGCAGCAGGCGCGAGCGGCTTTCGCCGCACGGGCGTGGCGCGTGGCCGTCGACCTGTACGCCGCGGCCGCGGCGCGTGCCCCACTCCTGGCCGACGACCATGGACGACGGGCCGCCGCGGCGTTTCTCGTCGGCGACGACGTCACCTGCGAACGGGCGTGGGAGGATGCCTACCGGTCGGCGGACGAGGCGGGCGAGGCCTGCACGGCGGCCCGGTACGCGTGGTGGATCGCCTTGTGCCTGCTGCTTCGGGGCCGGATGGCGCAGGCCGGTGGTTGGCTCGGCCGGGCTCACCGGTCGGTCGACGAGGCTGACGTCGAGTGCTCGGCAGCCGGCTATCTGTTGATTCCGGAGCTGCTGGGCGTGCTCTCAACCGATCCTCTCGCCGCGCACGACCTGGCCGTCCGAGCGATCGACATCGGCTCTCGGCTCGATGACCGCGACCTGCGGGCGTTCGGGCTGCTGAGCCGCGGGCAGGCGCTCATCGGCATGGGACGGAGGGCAGAGGGATTCGGCTGCCTCGACGAGGTCATGCTCTCGGTCACCGGTGACGAGGTCGGCCCGATCACCTCGGGCGTCGTGTACTGCGGCGTGATCGGCGAATGCATGGCGCAGTTCGACCTGGCGCGGGCCGCAGAATGGACCGTATCGCTCTCGCAGTGGTGCGACGTCCAGCCCGACCTGCTCCCCTTCCGCGGCCAATGCCTCGTGCACCGCTCGCAGCTGTAGCAGGCCGCCGGAGACTGGACCGACGCAGTGGCCACCGCCGAGGAGGCGGGTCGCCGGCTTGCCGACCCGCCGCACCCCGCGCTCGGGCTCGCCCGGTACCAGCAAGGCGAACTCCACCGCCTCCGCGGCGACCTCGAGCGCGCTGCCGCGACCTACCGCGACGCCGGCCGCCTCGGATGCGACCCGATGCCGGGGGTTGCGCTCCTCGAGTTCCGCAATGCCCTACGAACACGGCCTGCTGACGAAACCCGAATAGGGCATTCGTCCGATCCCAGGTCACGGCCGATCGGACATACGAGCGATGTGGGGGTGGCCGTGCGCTTCGTATCGTCGCGTTCCTGATGAGGAATGCCCCGGCCGACGTCGCTGCCGTTCCCGGACGGCGCCTACGACGTCGTGCTCTGCCAGATGGGCCTGATGTTCATGCAGGACCGTCGCGCGGCGGTCGCCGAGATGCGGCGGGTGACCGCGCCCGGCGGGCGCGTCGTCGTGAACACCCCCGGTCCCATCCAGCACTGTTCGCGCTCATGG
>JBIOVW010000518.1:0-4590 GCA_044867945.1 Nakamurella sp.
ATGGAGGAGGTCCGCCATCGTTCCAGCCAGCAGTCGGAGGCTGGCCCGTCTGCGGTGAGCATCTCGACGCGGGACTGGTGCAGCAGGAGGAAAAGCAGGGCGAAGTCGGAGAACAGCTCGCCGTCGAACATGCCTTCCAGGTCGAACTCGACGTAGGACTGGCCGGATAGCGAGGTCGAGTCGCGCAGCAGACGGAGGGTGCGGCCGTTGGCGACGAGGCCCCACAGGTAGTCGTCGGTGCGGTTGAGCAGCTCTTGCAGCATCGCGTGCGGCGCCCGGTCCGCCGCGCCCGGGACGCCCTTGGTGCGTCGGTCCAGCTCGACTCCCCAGCCGAGCAGGTGGATTGGCACCTGCCCCCAGCGGTGCGAGACCGGGAACGCCCGGTCGGTCACGTGGATGCCGCCGGCCGGGGTGGTCGGGACGCGGCCGTAGCCGAGCTCGCGCAGCAGCACCAGCAGCCACTTCTCCCGGGTCAGCCCGACCGCGCGGTCGCCCTCGGGGAGCTTGGTCAGGGCGGACCGGTAGGACTGCCAGACGCCGAGCAGGTAGGACCAGGCCCGGTTCGCCGCCTCCCGCGGCGTCTCGCCGCCGGCGAGGTGGTAGTCCCCGCCGGTGAGCCCGCCGAGGTCGCGGTCGCCGGCGATCACCCGGGACAGCAGGTCCGGCGGCAGGACCCCGCCGACGGACCGGACCGTCGCGAGACTCACCGTCCCCAGCGCGGCGCTCACTGCGGGCTCCGCGGCACGACGGGCAGGAACAGGTAGACGCCGAGGATGTCAGCGGGCTTCTGCGCGGTCACCGTGAGCCCCCGGCGGGCGGCGCCGGCGCCGGCCCGGACCCGGCGGTGGCTGTCCAGCAGCTCTCCGGCGAGCCGGTCGGCGGTGTCGTCGAGGTGTCCGGTCAGGTCGGGCAGCTGCGCCAGCAGCCGTTGCATCAGGCTGGTGGCCTGGTCGGCAGGCACGTTGGCCTCGGGACCGGCGGCGAGCAGGCCGGTGGTCTCGTCGTCGGTGAGCCACTGCGCGGCGGTGGGCGCGCCGCGGAAGGCGAGCAGCTGGGCGTCTTCGGCGACGACCTGGCGTAGCCCGTCGCGGCCGGGGAGGTCGAGGTGGAACCGGAACCGTGCCAGCAGCAGTGTGGTGCGGGTGGTCACGGTCGAGGTGCGGATCACGCCGGCTCGCCGGGCCGGCCGCTGGCCGGGGGCGAGGGTGGGGTCGAGCGCGGAGTCGACGACGTGGCGGGCGACGGCCTCCACGTGCGGGTCGGTGCGGGTGAGCAGGGCGTGCCGGCGTGGCATGGGCAGCTCGCGGTGGAACGGCAGTGGCTCGACGTGCCCCGGGGGCAGGGTTTCGCGCACCGCGACCGGCAGGGTCGCGGTGATCGCCTGGAACCCGTCCGGCTGCGGGGTGATCGTGGAGCCGAGGGCCCGCAGCGACTCGGCGGTGAACTGCTCCACCTCGGCGTGGGCGCCGAGCGCGGCCCGGATCAGCGCGACCTCGTGGGCCACCTGGTCGGGGTGGATGGACCGTTGGGCGTACTTGGTGCGGGACTGCTTCTCCTGCTCGGCGGCTGACTCCCAGTCGCGGTGCAGCCGTTCGGTCTGCGCGGAGAGGTCCAGGTCGAGGGTGAGCTGGTCGGCGTCGCGGCCGCGCAGCACCAGCCCTTCCATCAGCGCTTCGACCACGTTGTCGGACTCGTCGGGCACGGGGACCGAGACCCCGGTGGCGTCACGGATCGCC
This sequence comes from Nakamurella sp., assembly GCA_044867945.1. Classification (GTDB taxonomy): domain Bacteria; phylum Actinomycetota; class Actinomycetes; order Mycobacteriales; family Nakamurellaceae; genus Nakamurella. The sequence continues at coordinate 1,737 of JBIOVW010000518.1, forward strand.
TGGTGCTTGCGGATCAGCGTGTCCAGGACGATGCCGTCGATGCTGTTGTCGGTGCCGTAGATGGTGACCGCGCGGACGATCCGGGCGCGCTGGCCGAACCGGTCGACCCGGCCCTCGCGCTGCTCGTGGCGGGTCGGGTTCCAGGCCAGGTCGTAGTGCACGACCGCCTGAAAGGGGTCTTGAAGGTTGACGCCCTCCGATAGGCAGTCGGTGGCCACCAGCACGTGCCGAGCCTCGGTGGCGGTGAGCTCGGCGATCCGCTGCTCCCGTTCCGCCGGTGGCAGCGCCCCGGTCACCGCGGCCACCTCGACGCTCCCGCCCAGAGCGATCGAGAGGTGTCCGGCGAGGTACTCGGCGGTGTGGATGAACCGGCAGAACACGATCGGGTCGAACCCGTCGGCGAGCAGCTGCTTGACCTCGGCGGTCAACTTGGTCAGCTTGCGGTCCTCGCGGGCGCCGGCGAGCGACTCCGCCTCGCGGGCCAGATCGAGCAGGCGCCGTCGCTGAGTCGATGGCTGGCCGTCCACAATGGCCTCTGGGTCTGCGCCGGGGGTGACGTCGGCGGACTCCAGCTCCTCGTCGGAGGCCAGGTCGAGCACGGTGGCCCGGCCGAGCGCGTCGGCCTCAGCTGGGTCGGTGGCCTCGGCGGCCGCGGCCCGGGTGCGCAGCGTCGCGGCCGCCGCGCGCGGCGAGGACGCCAAGGCCCGCAACAGGGCCAGCACCGACCACCAGCGGACCCGTTGGCGCACCGAGCCTTCCTCGACGTCGGCCACCTGCTCGCGGGAGTAGGTCAGCACCTTGTCGAAGAGCGCCCGATACGCCGGGGACAGCGCGTAGGGGGCCTCCCGGGTCTCCCGGTCCTCGGGGAAGGCGGTCTCCTGGTCCAGGAACCTGCGGATGTCGGCGCGGCGACGCTGCACGAAGTGCCGGCTGAGCCGGTCTCGGTCGGCCTGCCGGTCCAGGTCCAGGGTGACCAGTCCGGGGTCGAGCAGACCGAGCAGGTTGCGGAACCCCTCCTCCTTCCCCGAGTGCGGGGTGGCGGTGACCAGGATCAGGTGCCGGTCGGCGTCGCGGGCAAGGTCGCGGAGCAGCTCGTACCGCTGGTGCCGGGCCCGGCTGCCGCCGTCGCTGGACACCGCGGTGTGCGCCTCGTCGACGATGACCAGCTCGGGGCAGTTGTTGAGGAACTCATGCCGCCGGGTTGGGGACTTGATGAAGTCGGTGGAGACCACGACATACCGGTAGCGGTCGAACAGCGACTCGTTCATCAACAGGTCACGCTCGAGCCCGCGGACGGTCGAGGTCAGGACGAGCTCGGCGGCCAGGCCGAACTTGTCTGCCAGCTCGCGTTGCCACTGCTCGGCCAGCGCGGGGCTGCACAGCACGGCCAGCCGCCGGGCGTCGCCCTGGGCGAGCAGCTCCGCAGCGATCAGCCCGGCCTCGATGGTCTTGCCGATGCCGACGTCGTCGGCGACCAGCAGCCGCACCGGGTGGTGGCGCAGCGCCAGCATCAGCGGCACCAGCTGGTAGGCGCGGGGCTCGACCGCGATCCCGGCCAGGCTGCGGAACGGCCCGGCCGAGGAGCGGAAACCGATCCGCAGCGCGGTGCGCAGCAGCCCGGCGCTGGAGGCGTCGCCCAGGTCGTCGGGGCGGGGCGGCGGGAACGTCGCGTCGTCGACCTGTTCCAGCTCCGGGAACACCCCCGCTGTGTCATCGGTCGCGCCGCCCAGCGGGCGGAGCACCAGGAAGTCCGGGGCGCTGTCGGGCAGCACCACCCAGTCCCGTCCCCGGGTCCGGACCAACGACCCGACAGCGTAGGTCACCCCGGGTTCCTCCCCGAGCCGAACACCGACGGGTACCGGCCGACCGTCTCTGCCCAGTAGTCGTCGTGGCGGACCCGGACCACCATCCAGCCCAGGTCCTCCAGCCGGTCCCGCGCCTCGGCGTCCCGGTCGGCCAGGACCGGGCTGTCGTGGACCGGGCCGTCGACGAAGACCGCGACCGGGCCGTCCTTGAGGTCGTAGACGTAGTCCGGCCGCGCCTTCGCCTCGGTCACGGTCACCTGGCTGCGGTCGGGCAGCCGGTAGCCGTGCTTGTCCAGCCAGCGCAGGAACGCCTCCTCCAGGCCCGAGTCAGCGGTGTGGCGGAGCCGGTCCCGCTGATCCCCGCGGGTCCGGCCGCCGGCACCCGGGACGACGGTCGACCCGGCCAGGGCCAGCAGCAGGTCCCGCACCTGGTGCCGGTTGACCAGCGGGTGGGCCAGCTGGTTGCTGTAAGAGAGCAGGCAGTCATAGCACGCCCGCTCGCAGCGTTCCCGCGCCCCGGGGGCGTGCTCTCGGTCGGCCCCGGTGTCGGGGTCGAAGTGCGCGATCTCCAGAGCGGCCCGTGCCACCCGGGCCAGGGCGTCGGGTTCGGCGACCAGCCGGCGCAGCGCTCCCGCGCCGCCCTCGGCGGACTCGGTGAACAGCATCCGGCCGCGGCCGTCCGGGTCGGGCAGGGGCTGGCTTTCCAGCTCGGAGTCCTCCAGCTGGAAGGTCGCCTCGATTCCCCGCTCCAGCGCGTAGCGCAGCGTGGTCGCGGTCGGCTCCTCGGTCGGGTCAGCCAGCCGGGCCACCAGCAGGTTGCGACGGTCCTCCACATACGGCATCACCTTGGCCCGGCGCGGGACGTCCTCGACGTCGACCAGGGCGTCGGCGTCGACGGTAGCGTCGGCCGCTCTGCGTTCCGAGAGCCACTCCCCCTTGACCAGGTCGAGCCAGAAGCCGCGGTCATGGGGGTCCTTGCGGCGCCGCCGGCCGACGTTGGCGATGCGGATGGTGGCGCTGTCGCCGTACTGCAGTGTCAGCAACGGTGT
>JBIOVW010000519.1:0-12235 GCA_044867945.1 Nakamurella sp.
CCGCGCTGGTCAGCCCGGCCCGGGCGGCGTAGGCGGCGGCCGACGCCGAGGTGTTGCCGGTGGAGGCGCAGATCACCGCACGGGCCCCCCGGGCCAGCGCGTGGGTGACGGCCACGGTCATGCCGCGGTCCTTGAACGAGCCGGTCGGATTGGCCCCCTCCACCTTCAGGTGGACCTGAACCCCGAGCCGCTCGGACAGGGTGCGCGCCGGCAGCAGCGGGGTACCACCCTCCAGCAGGGTGACGATCCGGCATCCCGGCGGCACCGCGACCCGCTCGCGGTAGGCGGCGATCAGCCCCGGCCAACCGATCCCGATGCCCTCAGGGGTGGTCGGCTGGGTCGATGCGGGCGCACCGTTTTCCAGCCCCGGCCCCGCCAGCGCGCCACCGGGCCCGCCCGCCCTGTCATCGCATGTCTCCCGTCACCCGCATCACCGACGTGACCGCGCGCACCGAGTCCAGGTCGGCCAGCCGCCGCACCGTGGCCGACAGCGCGGCGTCCGGCGCGCTGTGCGTGACGACGACCAGGCGGGCGTCGTCGCCGCGCCCCTCCTGCCGGACCGTGGAGATGGACACTCCCCCGTCGGAGAAGGCGGTGGCGACCGCGGCCAGCACGCCGGCCCTGTCGTCGACGTCCAGGCTGATGTGGTACTTGGACAGCACGTCCCCCATCGGCAGGATCGGCAGCGCGGCGTAGGACGACTCGCGCGGGCCCCGCCCGCCGGCGACCTTGTTGCGGGCCACCGCGACCAGGTCGCCCAGCACGGCCGACGCGGTGGGAGCGCCACCGGCGCCGGGTCCGTAGAACATCAGCCGTCCGGCGGCCTCTGCCTCCACGTAGACCGCGTTGTAGGCGCCGTCGACCGTGGCCAGCGGGTGCGACGTCGGCAGCATCACCGGGTGCACCCGTGCTGAAACAGCATCGTGACGGCTCCCATCGACCGGGTCGCTGTCCCCCGTCACCCGTTCGCAGATGGCCAGAAGCTTCACCGTGCAACCGATCTCCCGTGCGGCCGCGATGTCCGCGGCGGACACCTCGGCGATCCCCTCGCGGTAGACATCGGATGCGCCGACCCGGGTGTGGAAGCCGATCGAGGCCATGATCGCGGCCTTGGCGGCGGCGTCGAACCCGTCGACGTCGGCGGTCGGGTCCGCCTCGGCGTACCCGAGCCGCGTCGCCTCGGCCAGCGCCTCGTGGTAGCCCATCCCGGTGTCCACCATGGCGGAGAGGATGAAGTTGGTGGTGCCGTTGACGATGCCCATGATCCGCACGATCCGGTCGCCGGCCAGCGACTCACGCAGCGGGCGGATCAGCGGGATCGCCCCGGCGACGGCGGCCTCGAAATACAGGTCGGCACCGGCCGCGTCGGCCGCCCGGTACAGCTCCGGTCCGTGCTCGGCCAGCAACGCCTTGTTCGCGGTGACCACCCCGGCGCCGCGGTGCAGCGCAGTCAGCAGCAGGTCCTTGGTCGGTTCGATGCCGCCGATCACCTCCACCACCACGTCGATGTCGGGGTCGGCCACCACCGCGGCCGCGTCGGTGGTGAGCAGCCCGGCCGGGATGTTCGGGTGCCGGGCCGGCCGCCGCACGGCGACCGCCGCCAACTCGAGTTTGGCGCCGACCCGGGCGGTCAGCTCGTCGGCCTGCTCGATCAGCAGACGAACCACCTGGGATCCGACCACACCGGCGCCGAGCACCCCGACGCGGACGCCGTCGTGCCCACCGAGCCCTCCCGCGCCGTCGAACCCACCCGCGCCGTCGAACCCTCCCGCGCCGTCGAACCCACCCGCGCCGTCGAACCCTCCCGCCCGACCCTTCATCGCGATCCTCCCGGCCTGGTGACGTCCCGGAATACCCGGAACGCGTAGATCAACAGCAGTATCACCACGAGGATCGCGGCGACCGCGATGCCGATGGTCAGCCAGCGCGGCAGGTCGGGCTTGATCAGGGTGATCACGATCAGCACCCCGGCCAGGATCAGCAGCACCACTCCGGGGACCAGCGAGGCCGGCTTGCCGGGTTTTTCTTCTGGCTCGTCGGCAGGATCGGTCACCGGGTCTCCAGGAGCATCAGGTCGTCGTCGGTCTCCCGGCGCAGCAGCACTCGGGCAACGGCACCGCCGGCCGCTGCGTCATCGGACACCGCGACGACGGCCGGGCGCGGCACCCGGTTGTAGTTGCTGGACATCGCGTAGCAGTAGGCGCCGGTCGCGGCCACCGCGAGCAGGTCGCCGATCGCCAGGTCGTCCGGCAGGTAGCAGTCACGCACCACGATGTCACCGCTTTCACAGTGCTTGCCGACCACCCGGGAGAGCACGGGCGCCGCGTCCGACGACCGGGACGCCAGGGTGACCGTGTAGTCCGCGTCGTACAGGGCGGTCCGGATGTTGTCGCTCATCCCGCCGTCCACCGAAACGTAACGCCTGGTCAGGCCACCGTCGAGGGCGACGTCCTTGATCGTGCCGACCTCGTAGAGGGTGACCGTGCCGGGCCCGGCGATGGCCCTTCCGGGCTCGACCATGACGGCCGGCACGCTCAGCCCGGCCAGCTGGCACTCGCGGGTGACGATCTCGATCAGCGATTTTGCCATCACATCGGGGGCTGGCGGGTCGTCGTCGTCGGTGTAGGCGATGCCCAGGCCGCCGCCGAGGTCCAGCGTGGTCAGGGTGTCGACGACCCGCGGGTGTTCCTCGACGACCTGCCGCAGCAGCCCGACCACCCGGTGCGCGGCCACCTCGAAGCCGGACGGATCGAAAATCTGCGAGCCGATGTGCGAGTGCAGCCCGATCAGCCGCAGGCCGGGCAGCGCCTGCACCCGACGGACGGCCTCCGCGGCGTCCCCGCCGGTCAGCGAGAACCCGAACTTCTGGTCCTCGTGGGCGGTGGCGATGAATTCGTGGGTGTGTGCCTCCACACCGACGGTGACCCGCACCATCACCGGCACCGGGTCGTCCGCCCGGTCCTCGACCAGCCCGGCCAGCCGGGCGATCTCGTGGAACGAGTCGATGACGACGGCCCCGATCCGGTGCTCGACGGCGAGCGCGAGTTCGCCGTCGGACTTGTTGGAGCCGTGCAGCGCGATCCGGCCGGCCGGGAAGCCGGCCCGCAGAGCCAGCCGGAGCTCCCCGGAGGTGCAGACGTCCAGGGACAGCCCCTCGTCGGCCAGCCAGCGGACGATCTCGCTGCACAGGAACGCCTTGCCCGCGTAGTGCACGCTGCTCGCGCCGCCGAACGCGTCGGCGAAATCCTGGCAGCGGCCGCGGAAATCGGCCTCGTCGATGACCATCAGCGGTGTGCCGTGGGTACCGGTCAGGTCCCGGACGTCGACGCCGGCGAGGCTGATCACGCCGGCCTCGTTCCGGGTCGCGCCCCGCGGCCAGACCAGCGGGTCGAGCCGGTTCGGATCGGTGGGGGCACCGTGTCCGGGGCGGTCGGGATGCAGCTCGCCGGACCGCGGCCCCGCGGGGTGGGTCCTCACATCCGCTCCGGGGCGTCGACGCCGAGCACGGCCAGGCCGTTGGCCAGCACCTGGCGGGCCGCGGCGCACAGCCACAGCCGGGCAATGGTGGGTGGTCCTGCCTCGTCCGAGCCCAACGGCAGGACCCGCACCGAGTCGTAGAACTTGTGGTAACCGGACGCGAGGTCCTCCAGGTACCGGGCGACGCGGTGCGGTTCGCGCAGCTCGGCGGCGGTGGCCAGCACCGCCGGATAGGCCGCGAGCAGCGCGATCAACTCGGACTCGCGCGCGGTGTCGAGCAGGGCGGGGTCGTACCGGTCACCGAGTTCGATGCCCAGGTCGGCGGCGTTGCGGGCGATCGAGGCGAGCCTGGCGTGCGCGTACTGCACGTAGAAGACCGGGTTGTCGTTGGTCTGCCGGGTCCACAGGTCCAGGTCAAGGTCCAGGGTGGTGTCCACCGAGTACCGGATCAGCGCGTACCTGGCGGCGTCCACCCCGAGCGCGTCGATCAGGTCGTCCAGGGTGATCACGGTGCCCGCCCGCTTGCTCATCCGGACCGGCTCGCCGTCCTTGACCAGGTTCACCATCTGGCCGATCAGCACCTCCACCACGTCCGGGTCGTCGCCGAAGGCGGCGGCGGCGGCCTTGAGCCGGGTGATGTAGCCGTGGTGGTCGGCGCCGAGCATGTAGATGCACAGGTCGAAGCCGCGGGACCGCTTGTCCAGGAAGTAGGCCAGATCCCCGGCGATGTACGCCGGCGTCCCGTCGGACTTGATGACGACGCGGTCCTTGTCGTCGCCGTGGGCCTTGGAGTTCAGCCACCAGGCGCCGTCGGCGTACCTCAGGTGCCCGGAGTCCTTGAGTCGCTGCACCGCGCTGTCCACGGCCCCGCTCTCGTGCAGCGAGTTCTCGTGGTAGTACACGTCGAAGTCGGTGCGGAACAGGTGCAGGGTTGCCTTGATCTCGTCGAACATCAGCTCGACACCCTCGTGGCGGAAGACCTCGGTGGCCTGCTCGTCGGGCAGGCCGGGCGCCTCGGGGTGGTCGGCGGTGACTCGGGCGGCGATCTCGCCGATGTACTCGCCCCCGTACCCGCCATCCGGGGCCGGTTCGTTGCGGGCGGCGGCCAGCAGCGAGCGGGCGAACCGGTCGATCTGCGCACCGGCGTCATTGAAGTAGTACTCCCGGACGACCTCGGCGCCCTGGGTGCTCAGGATGCGACCCAACGCGTCGCCGACCGCGGCCCAGCGGGCCCCGCCGATGTGGATCGGTCCGGTGGGATTGGCGGAGACGAATTCCAGGTTGACCTGCCGGCCGGCCAGCGCGTCGCCGGTCCCGTAGCCGGCGCCGTCGGCCACGATGCGTCCCACCAGTGAACCGGCGGCGGCGGTGTCGACGCGGATGTTGAGGAATCCGGGGCCGGCGATGCTCACCTCGGCGATGCCCGGGGTCGGCGCCAGGCGGCCGGCGATGATCTCGGCGATCTCGCGGGGTGGTCGGCGGGCGGCCTTGGCCAGCTTCATCGCCACCGGGCTGGCGTAGTCGCCGTGCTCGCGGGACTTGGGACGGTCGATGGGAATGTCGGCCGGGACCTCGACGGCGAGGTCACCGGCGTCGACGGCCGAGGCCAGGGCATGGCGAACGGCGTCGGCCAACTGCGCGGGATCCACCTGGTCATTCTAGGAAGGACTGCGCCTCCCAAATGCACACGGCCCGATGGGGCGGCCGGCCCACCGGGGACATCCGGTGGGCCGACCCCATCGGGCCGGGGCTTGTGATCACTGCTGCACAGAGGTCAGGTACTGCAATGCGACCGCGTTCGCGGTCGAGTTGATGGTCGCTGCGTTGACCGCCAGGGCGATGTTGACGCCGATAACGGGAGCGACGTTGATCAAGGCCATCGTCTGCCGGGACGGCAGCAACTCGACCTGCTGGTCGGCGAGCTCGTCGAGGGTGACAAGTGTGGACATCGGGCACCTCCTTCCTGATTTCCGGGCCGAGAGCCCGGAACCTGGGCCATCGGGTGACGTTCGATGCCGGAAAGCCCCGGACCGAACGCCGCTGCGCGAGGTTCGGTTCCGAGGCAATCGGCTGACTGTGCAGGATGCAGCGGATGCCGCTGGTTACTGGGCGATGATGATCGCCTGGTTGGCCTGCGAAGCGGCCACCGAGAAGGCGGTCAGCACGTTGAGCGAGGTGGACGAGTTCTGCGCCAGCACGCCGGCGAAGTTGAACGCCCCCAGCGCCTCGCGGGCCGGCAGCAGCTCGACGCCCTCGGCCTCCAGCTCCAAGTACGTGATCTCCATATTTGTCACCTCCCCCGGGTGGACTATGCGATGGTCGGGATCTCAGATCGTCACTGGCTGACGATGATGACCTGGTTGGCCTGAGAAGCGGCCAGCGAGCCCACGGACAGCACGTTGGCGGCCAGCGAGGTGTTGCTCGCGACGATGGCGGCGAAGTTGAACGCCCCCAGCGCCTCGCGGGCCGGCAGCATTTCGACCTCGACCGCATCAAGCTCGGTCATGGTGAATTCCTTCATATGATTCACCTCCCTCCATTGAAATCCTTTGCCACGGGCGGCGGTCTCCGGTTCGGTGCCTTTCCGGATTCTCCCCGTGAGGTCCTCGGCGGCTTGGAAGATCTCGCCTTGAACCTTGTATTACCAGTTAACGCGGTGGCCGTTAGAAATGCATCAGACGCATTTGCGCGTCATTGGGGGTGGCGGGCCGGGACGGCGGCGTTCCCTGCCGTGCGCGTGCGCACCGCGACGACGCTGTGCCGGCCGCGGGCCATCGCGCGGGCATGCCACGCCCGGGGCAGCTTGACCGTCAGACCGGCGAGCTGCAGCGCCAGACGGCCCATGAAGACGGTCAGCCCGGCGATCGGCACGACGAGCAACAGGATGGAGAACACGACGAGAATCACGATCACCCATTCGCCGGCGGCGATCGAATCGAGCAGCACGTTCCATTGGAACTGCACAGCTGTGATCGCGCCGCCGATGATGGCCGGGGTCTGCACTATCAGGTAGACCATGGCCGCGCCCAGTACGGGCACGACGACGAGCACCCAGGCGCTGATCACCACCCGCACCCTGGGGCGCAACTCACGTACCCGCGGATCGGTCTTCCGCCAGGGCAGCAGGCTGGCCAGCACCGGACGGATCCGGCCGAACAGGTCCGGGACGCCGACCATGTCCGCGAGGATGAAATACCCGTCCGAGCGGATCAGCGGCAGGCATTGCTGCAATGCCTCCATGTGCATCAGGAAGGCGCCCAACAGGAGCGGAACCCATCCCGTCGTCAGATACCCGATCCCGAAGCCCAGCGCCGCGATGCCGTTGAAATAGATCCCGCCGAGGTCGGTGCGCAGCCGGCCGGCGCGATCGAGCCGGTAGGCGTCGGTGACGTTGGTGTAGAAGGCCGGCATGATGACATAGACGCCGACCCCAATCACTCCTGGTGTGCCGCCCCCGTACCGGCAACCGGCCGCGTGGCCGAACTCGTGGAACAGCGTGCCGCCCAACAGCATCCCCAGCAGGGCCAGCATCGACAGCGGGTCGGTGACCACCGCGAGCAGGCCTTCCTCGGCGCCCCCACCCACGATCAGCAGGCCGTCGGTGACCAGCAGTCCGCTCAGCATCAGCGCGACCGCGACCGGGGCGAACAGGAACTTCAGCCCGCGGGCGGCGACATTGGTCGCCCGCGCCGACAGCAAGGTCTTGTGCAGACGGAGCGCCAGCAGCGGGTTGGCCTTCGCCGCCTTCGCCGCCTTCGCAGCAGGCGTCGCCTTCGCCGAGAACGCCGACGACCCGGCCGGTGTGGCCGCCGTCGGCCCACCGATCGGACTCGACTCCGGGCCTGCCGGCGCCGCGTCCACCAGCCCGCCTGGCACCAACTTCTTCTCGATCAGGAAGCGCACCCCGTCCGGGGTCAGGGTCTTTCCGACCCGGGCGCTCACCGCGCTGGCGACCTGATGCGCGGTCCGGCCCGGGCCGAGCTCGGCGAGCACGTGGTACAGCAGGGCCGAGAGGTGGACGACCTGATCGTCCGACCGGGAGACGAGGAAGTGCTCGTCCCGAAATCCCGATCCCTCATAGGGCCCCAGCAGTTTCAGGCCTTCAGCCCGAAGCGGTAGCAGCGCCACCGGCTGCGCAGGGCGCGGAACCGGTGTGGGTGCCGGCGACTTCAAGTTCGGCGGCCTGATTCCGGTCGGCGGCGCCGGCATCGGTGATGGGGGCATCCCTCGGTTCGGGCCGCTGGTCGGACCATGGGGCCGGCCCTGGTTCGGCCGCTGGATGCGCACTGTCGATTCGGCCACGGAGTACACGGGAATCCTTCGGGATGCGAATGTTCCGGGCGAGATGCCCGGCACTGGAATGGATCACAGGTACGGCAAATGGCGTAGCCCCGTCCACGTCGACCCGGCGAGTCGACGCGGAACGGGGCTGGCCTTGGCCGGACGGCCTTACTGGCTGACGACGATGACCTGGTTGGCCGATGAGGCAGCCACCGAGCCGAAGGTCAGCACGTTCAGGGCGGTGGAGCTGTTGGACGCGTAAACCAGCGCGGTGTTGAAGTAGCCGAGCGCCTCGCGGGCGGGCAGCAGTTCAACGGCCTGGGCGTCGAGCTCCGAGTACGTGATCTCCATGTGAATTCACCTCCCCCTAGGAATTCTCATGTCCATCTGGATTCGCATCGATCGCCCACCCCTGTCGGACTGTGCGATCGTGCACAATTCAAAGAGTCGTCGGGCCCCGTTAGAAATGCATCAGAAGGATCCACGAGCCGAATTGCCGGGTTGGGATCGTCTGCGCCACCCGGTCGGCAAGCCCGGGCAGGCCGGCCAACATGCCGCTCAGCACGTCGACGACCTCGCCGACACCCTCCCCGGCACGCGCCGCGGTACCCACCGCCGATAGGCCGGCCGAGGCCGTGCATTCGCTCCGGACCACGACCGCGGACCCGACCGTGACCGTTTCGCAACGGCTGACCGTGCCCGAGGAACCCGGCGCGGCCAACGACACCGCGGCGATCACGGTCGCCACGCCGATGGATCGAATCCCCATTCTCCACCCCCGTGTTTGCGCGAACCGATCCTTCAGTGCAGCCGTACATCGTCAGAGCGGCGTCAGAGCGTGGTCGATCAGCACCTGGTCGAGTCGCCGTCGAAGAGTCACCGGTGGGTGACTAGGCAGACCGACCCTTGACAAGGAGACGAAACCGTGTTGGGCCGTAGGCACCTTTACTGCGACTGGGCGATTTGCGTATTTGCCCGGGCGGTAGCCCGCTCGAAGTACCTGGACTGCCGCACCACTGCCTTGGGCGTCGAGGATGGGGGAATGTCGTGGAGTTGATGATTGACCGCGGGCACGAGGTTGTCGATCCCGTATCGCAGCAAACGGGACTGACCTTGCGCCTACTTGGTGCCTGGCGCCTGGACGACGGCGTCGACGAGGTCCCGACCTCGTCCACGATGCGTCGCCTGCTCGCGCTGCTCGCCCTGCAGGGCCCCACGCACCGGTTCGCGGCGGCCGCCAAGCTCTGGCCGGACTCCCCGGCCCGGCGGGCGACCGGCAGCCTGCGGGAGCTGCTCTGGCGGACCCGGCAGGCCCACCCCGACCTGATCACCGTCGGCCGGGACACGGTGGCCCTGGCGCGCACGGTCCGGGTGGACGTGCCCGTGCTACGCACCGCCGTCGAGCGTCTGCGCCGCGCTCCGGCCCGGGCCGACGAGATGTCCGACGTGCTGGTGGAGCTGTGCACGGCGGGCGACCTGCTGCTCGGCTGGTCCGAGACGTGGGTGGAGAACGAGCGGGAGCAGCTGCGTCAACTCCAGCAGCTCGGGCTGGAACTGCTGGCGGCCCATCGCCTGGCCCGGCAGTGCCCGGACGAGGCCCTTCCGCTCGCCATGGCCGCCGCGGCGGCGGAGCCGCTGCGCGAGAGTGCGCAACGGTTGGTGGTGCGGGCCCACCTGGCCATGGGCAACTACAGCCAGGCGGTCGGCCAATTCGAACGCTACAGCGACCTGCTGGACGAGGAGCTGGGCGTCCGCCCGTCGCGCGAGTTCGCCGATCTGCTGCGCCGGCGGGCCGTTGAGGGCGAGGATCCGACCGTGGTGATCGGCCGCTTCACCCGCACACTCGAGAGGTCCTCCATGCTGGCCGTCGCGGTCGACTTCTGAGAGCCTTGCCCCCTTTTCGCGGCCGGCTGCAACCGGGCCGTCGCGAATGCGTCCCTGGGTTTATTCGATCGTAATCATCGTCCGGTCCGGGCTAGCCTGGTTGCCGGGGGATTGTCGGTTGCGGGGGAGGTCATCGATGACCGGTGCGGTCGGTCGAATTCGCGCCCGAAGGGCCCTGGTGGCACACGGATGAGGGTGGCGATCGGCGATCCGCACCGGCTGTTCGTGCACGCACTGGCACTGGCGATGCGGGCGGCCGGTCATGCGGTGGTCTCCACCGATGTCACTCTGCGCGGCATGCTGGCATCGGTGGCCGCCCGCCGGCCCGACGCCTGCCTGATCGACGAGCGACTCGCCGGCGGAACCGGGAACGCGATCATGGAACTGCGCGCGACGGGGCCCACCGGGCTGCGGGTGATCGTGCTCTCCGGCGACCGGCCCGGGGCCCGATCCGGCCGCATTCCGGGTGTCGATGTGGTGGTGAGCCGGTACCAGCCGCTGGACGAGATCTTCGCCGAGCTGTCACCGCCCCGATCCGACCGGAGGTCGCCGCGACGGGAGGCGGGCTCCACCGAGGCCGAGCGCGCCATGCCGACCGACCCGAGCTGGGTGCTTCGCTTCCTGACCGAGCGTGAGTGGCAGGTGCTCACGCTGCTCGATGCGGGTGAGTCGACCGCGCGGATCGGCATCTCACTCGGCGTCCGGCCGGCCACCGCGCGCGGCTACGTGCAGAAACTGCTGGAGAAGCTCGGGGTGCATTCACGCCTGCACGCGACCGCGCTGCTGGCCGCCTACCGGCAGAGCCGGCGACCGGAGCCGAGCGAACGGTGACGCGCGCACCTGATTTGCACCGGACCGGCGGCATCATCCCCCGGCCCCGCACGCCGTCCGCGGAGAGCCGCCCCAGGGTGGCCCTGCTGGAGGACCGGTTGGCGGTCGCCCAGGCGTTGGCGGTCCTGCTCCGGCAGACGCCTGGCCTGCGGTTCGTCGGATACGCCAACAGCGAGGGCACGCTGCACGAACTGCTCGCCGGCGCAACGGTGGACGTGCTGCTGGTCGACCTTCAGCTGGACGGAGTGGACGGTCTCGCGGTCGTCGAACGTGCGACGGCTCATTGGCCCCGGATGAGGTGGGTGGCACTGACCGACGCGCCCGACGACGAGCGGCTCGCGGCGGCGGTCCGGGCCGGCGCGCTCGGCCTGGTGGTGACCTCCGCCGAACCGGACGCGCTGATCGGGGCGATCCATGGTGCGTACCGGGACGAGACCCACATCCCGCCCGCCATGCTGACCCGGCTGCTGCGCCGCACTGCGGGCGGGGCGGCCGACGCGCCCGCCGAACCACCGGCCCGGCGCCCGCTCGCCCGGCTCACCGCCCGCGAACGCGACGTGCTCGACGCCCTGATGCAGGGCCGGTCCAGGGCCGATACGGCGGCCTGGCTGGGCATGTCGCCGAACACGGTGCGCACCCACATCCAGAACATCCTGCGCACGCTAGGGGTCGATTCGGTGTCCGCCGCCGTCGCGTTCGCCCGGCGCCTCGATCGGGACTGAGCGCGGCATGAGCGAGGCTTGCCGAGCGAATGAATGTCACAGTGCCGGGACCCCGCGGGACGACCGAGCTCGCGAGGTGTCCCGCGAAGGGTGTCGGCTGAGCGCCGCATCACACGGATGCCACGGGTCCGGCTCGTAAACTGGGCGGTCGGCCCTTGGGCGGCCGCCCGCGGGCGACCGTGGACACGGCCCGGGTGTCGGAACCCGCCCGATCGACCAGCAAGGACTGCACCACACCATGGCCAGTGGCAAGAGCACCAAGAAGAGCCGGATCCCCGCGCCGGTGGTGACCCGACGCCAGGGTCTGCCCTGGCTCACCATCGTCGCGGTCGTCGCGGTCGTCGCGTTGGCCGCGGGCATCTTCTTCGTCGTGTTCACCAGGACCCAGGAGAAGAACGCGGCGGCGGACGCACTGGCGCCATGGACCCCGTCGGTGGAGAACCCGGATCCGTCGACGAGGATCCCGGGCATCTACGTCGGCGCCTACACGCCGGCCACCGCCGAAAGCCCGGCCAGCTACGTCGACTACAAGGCGGCCCTGCACATCAACGCCGACCAGCGCGTGGCCTACAACCGCTTCCCGCCGGTGGGTGGACCGCACGACGGCACCTGGGCGAACTGCACCGGCATCGTCTACAACGCCGCCGTCCGCAACGAGAACATGGTGCACACCCTCGAGCACGGGGCGGTCTGGATCACCTACAACCCGGACACCATCTCCGCCTCCGACCTGGACCTTCTCACCTCGCTGGTGGACGGTCAGCCGTACACGTCGCTCTCGCCCTACCCCGGGCTGGACTCGCCGATCGCTCTGCAGGCCTGGGCCCATCAGCTGAAGGTCGACTCGGCCTCGGATGAACGGGTCACGCAGTTCCTCACCGCGCTGCGGCAGAACCGGTGGGTCTACCCGGAGACCGGCGCCACCTGCCAGCAGCCGACGTTCGACGTGGACAATCCGCCGGCATTCGATCCGACCACGCCCGGCGCGGATGCGATCCCGATGTCCGGCGCCGGTGCCCAGGTCGCCTCCACCGAGATGT
>JBIOVW010000520.1:0-6482 GCA_044867945.1 Nakamurella sp.
CAGCGGCAGCAGGTGCGGGACCGCGCCGCCGAGGCGCCCTACCTGGAGCGGTTCGACCGGCACGCGTTCGACCGGGATGTGGCCAAGGGCGGGCGGTGGGTGATGCTGCGCGTCGGGCACGCCGGCCCGGACAACGACGCGTTCCTGGGTCGCTGCCTGGCGTTGGACGGCCTCGACGACGGCCTGTATGGCACGTTCCGGATCACGGAGCGGGACCATCCCCAGGCGGATGCGGCCCGGTCGGGGGAGCTGCGTGGCTGGTCGGTGGGTGCCCGGGTGCTGCGCTCGGTGCGCACCACCGACCCGGACGAGCAGACCGTCGTGGTGCGGGAGGTGTGCGCGTTGAACCATGTGGCGGCGACCCCGCTGCCGCAGTACGCCGGCGCGGGGGTGCTGATGGTGCGCGACCACGAGCTGCGTGACGAGACCCACCCGGCCGCGGCCGCGGTGTGGCGGGACCAGCTTCTGCAGCGGCTGCGCGCCGAGCAGGCGGCACGCCGACCCGCCTGACTCCGCTGGATCCCGGCGAGCGGGGGCTATCGTGGTGGGCGCACGGCAGAGCCGCCACCCCGGCGCCTGCACCGGCCACCCCGCCTGAGAGCGGCCACCCCGGGCAGTGTCGACCGGCCACCCGGCCAAGACCATCCACTGTCTTGGCCTGAGGAGGCCGACCAATGCCCACCCTGATCGAGCGGACCACCGCTGAGCTGGACACCCTCACCGACGAGATGGAGACGGTGCTGCAGCGTTCCGTCGACGAGAATCGGGACCCCACCGACGAGGAACGCACCCAAGTCGAGGCGCTGAACGTGCGCCGCTCCGGGCTGCAGGACGCCATCGACGCGGAGGCGGCCCTTGTGGAGCGTCGCGCGAAGGTGACTGCCCGCCTCGCCGGCCTGCCCACCGCGCCCACGGTGCACCGCGCCGACAGCACCCGGGAACCGGAGGACCCGGACAAGGTGCTGCTGCGGGACTTCCCCAGCCCCGGCCACTACGCGGCCGCGTTCCACGCCGCCACGTCGAAGGGTGACAAGGCCGCCGCGCAGCTGATCGAGCGGGCCACCGCCCACCAGACCACCACCGACAACCCGGGCCTGATCCCGCGCCCGATCATCGGCCCGGTCATCAACCGTCTGGTCAAGATGCGCCCCCTGATCGAGTCGGTGGGGGTGCGGGAGGCCACCGCCCCGAAGTTCGACCGGCCGAAGGTCACCCAGCACGTTGACGTCGACGTGCAACCCAACGAGAAGGACCTGACCGCGAGTCGGAAGATGCTGGTCGGCAACGTGCCGGTCACCCTGGTCACCTACGCCGGGCACCTGAACCTGTCGAAGCAGGACATCCGCTGGTCGACGCCGAACCTGCTGGACCTGGTGTACGACGACTTCGCCCTGATCTACGCGCGCCGCACCGACAAGGGCGCGTGCACCGATTTTGTGGCCGCGGTCACCCAAACCCAGGCGGTCGCCGACTGGACTCCCGCGTCCCTGGACGCCGCCCTCGGTGCGGCGGGGTCGACGGTGGAAGGCGCCGACGGCGACAACGGGGAGTTCAACCACATCTGGATGAGCCGCAACGTGGCGGTGAAGCTGGGTGGCGCCCGGAACCCGACCACGTCGCTGAAGCTGTACAACATTCCGATCGTCGGCGGCACCGCTGGTGACCTGGATGGCATCCCGGTCACCATCGACCCCAGGCTGGCGCCGGGCACGATGATCGGCGGCGACATCAGCCTCGTCGAGTACTGGGAGGACCTCGAGGGTTTCCTCAGCGTGGACGAGCCGAACGTGCTCGGGCAGATGGTCGGCTACGCCGGCTACGGGGCGCTCGCGGTGGTCGACCCGACCGCGTTCGTGAAGTTCACGATCCCGGTCCTCCCCCTTGAGGCCGAGGGCTCGGGGAACCCCTGACGGTATCCCCGGCACAGGCTCCCGCCCCCCCCGCCGACACCGATCCGGCGGCTGGGGGTGGGGCCGGGGGGCCGACCAAGCCCACCCGCAACACTCGAACGGCCCGTAGGACCCGCTCATGAGTGTGCTGGTCGACGTCGCCGGGTTCCGGGCGTGGGCCGGTGCGGCCGCCGCGTCGGTGTCCGACGAGCTGGTTGCGCAGTGTCTGGATGAGGCTGAGGCCGGGCTGTGCGCCGACCTGGACGTCACCGTCGACCAGTTGACGGCGCCGGTCGCCGAACCGCTGGCCGTCGGTGAGGTGAAGCGGCGGGCCTCCCGGCTGCTGGCCCGACGCAACAGCCCGGAAGCCCTGTCCGGGTTCGGGGAGGCCATCATCGCCATCCCGGTGCGCGACCCCGACTCGGCGCGCACCGAGCAGGCGATCCGCGCGGTACTGCAGCTGCGGGCGGTGGCGGGATGACCACCCCGGCCGAGGCCCGCACCGCGCTCGCCGCCGCGGTCACCACCGCCGGGGTGCAGTGCCTGGCCTACCCGCCGGACAACCCCGCCCCACCGGCCGCGTTCGTCGACTCGGTCGCCGTCGACTTCACCATCGACAGCGGGTTCATCGGCGGGTCGTTCTGCGCGCCCGGCGCCGGCACCGCCAGCGTCGTGGTCCTGGCGCAACGCCACGACCGGCAGGGCTCGATCGCATACCTCGAGGGCCTCATCGCGCCGATCCTCGACGAGCTGCAGGCGCTGCGCGGGCTGCAGCTCGTGTCGGCGACATCCGGATCGATCCCCGTCGGCGGGCAGGACCTCCCTGCCGTCGTCATCACTGTCCGTTTCCCGGTCTAGGAGGACCGACCATGGCACAGGCAACCTCACCCTTCGTCCTCTCGGACGTGTCCCTCACGATGAAGGTCGGCGCCGGCACTGCGAACGAGTTCATGTGCCAGCTGAACCGGGCCGAGCTGGTCCCGGCGGCGGCGTCGACCGGCTCCGAGTTCGAGTCGTTCTGCGACTCGTTCGCCGCCCCACCGAAGGCCGCGTCGTGGACGTTGGAGCTGACCGGGTTCCAGTCGTACGCCGACGCCACCGACCTGGCGCTGTTCCTGTTCGACAACGAGCTGAAGGAAGCCACCTTCGTCCTGGCGCCGGTCAAGAACGCCGGCAGCCCCATCTCGACGACGAACCCGGCGTTCGGGGGGACCGTGATCCTGTCGCCCGGGGCGATCGGCGGCACCGCGAACCAGTACGCGCAGCTGACCGTGTCGCTGGTGGTGAAAGGCAAGCCGACGAAGGTCACCACCCCACCCGTCACGCAAGAGGCTTCGGTCGACGAGTCCGAGGCTGAGCTTGCGGAGGTCTGATGTATCGGCTGCGGGTCACGTTGGAGGACGGGCGCGAGCTCCTGGCGGACGTCGACGGCCGGGACATCCGCCGGTGGGAGGCGACGACCCGGGAATCGTTCCTGACGTCGACGACCTACTCGCAGCTGCACGATCTGGCGTTCTACGCGTTGGACCGGGTCCGCGGCATCGACATGACGAAGCCGGAGTACGACCTGCGGTGCGTGCTGGTGAAGGAGGAGTCCGCCGACGACTCGGTGGGTGAGCCGGCGGACCCTACCCAGCCGGTTCCCTCGGCCGAACTGTCGTCGCCCTAGCCATCCGTACGGGGATCGGGGTGCGGGACTGGGAGGAGGCGGGGCAGGCGGCGATCGCGACCGCGATCGAGCTACTGAACGAGGAGGCGACGTGATCGAGGTCATCGGGGCCGACACCCTGGCCTCCTCACTCGCGCGGCTGTCCGCGGCGCTGCAGGAGGAGCCCGAGCTCTTGTCCGAACTCGCGCAGCGGGTGCAGCGCGACGCTCGGGAGATCGCCCCGAAGCGCACCGGGCGGCTCGCCTCGTCGATCGGGATCCGGCAGGTGAGCCGCGGGCATGAGGTGCGCACCAGCCTGCCCTACGCCCAGTACGTGCACTACGGCAGCATCCACAACCCGCGGCCGGTGCCGTTCCTCACCATCGCGGCCCGCCGCGCGGAGGCGCAGGCCGGGCCGCTGGTCGAGCGTCGGGTGGACGCCGCGATCGGTAGGGCCGGGTTGTGAGCCCCAGGCCGGTGGAGGTCCGGCTCACCGGCAACGCCCGCGGCGCGGTGTCGGCGATCAACGCCACCGAGCGGGAGCTGCGGGAACTGGACCGGACCGGGGACCGGCTCTCCGGGCTGGGGAAGCGGGTCCTCGGTGGCCTGGCCGCGCTGGGGATCGGGCACACCGTCGTCAGCGGGTTCAAGGCCGCGGTTTCCGCGGCCGGCGAATTCCAGCAGTCACAGAACGTGCTGCAGGCCACCATCGGCGCGTCCGCCACAGAGATGGGGAAACTTGGGCAGGCGGCGTAGGACCTCGGCTCGTCGACGATCTTCTCCACCCAGGACGCCTCCGACGCGATGGTGGAGCTGGGGAAGGCCGGCCTGGACACCAGCCAGATCCTCGGCGGCGCGGTGCAGGGCGCGTTGGACATCGCCGCCACGGAGGGCATCGAGTTGGGGACGGCGGCGACGATCGCCGCGAACGCGATGAACATGTTCGGCCTCAAGGCCAAGGACATGCCGGCGATCGCCGACGCGCTGGCGGGGGCTGCCACGGCGTCGACCGCGTCCGTGCACTCGCTGGGGATCGCCCTGTCGCAGGTCGGCCCCGGCGCGAAGCTCGCCGGCCTGAGTCTGCAGGAGACGGTGGCGGCGATCGCCGCGCTGGACCAGTCGGGGATCAAAGGCTCCGACGCCGGCACCAGCCTGAAGACGTTCCTGATCAACCTGACCCCGCAGACGCAGAGCGCCGCGAGTGCGTTCGACGACCTGGGGCTGTCGGTGGTCGACGCCGCCGGCAACTTCAAGCCGCTGACCGAGATCGCCGACCAGCTGCAGAAGGGGCTGTCGAAGCTGCCGAAGGCCGACCAGACCGCGCTGCTGAAGAAGGCGTTCGGCACCGACGCCTACCGGGCGGCCGCCGTCCTCGGCAAGGAAGGCGCGAAGGGGCTGGAGAAGTACCTGGCGGCGACCACCAAGGTCGGTGCCGCGCATGCGATGGCGGAGGCCAGGACGAAGGACTACACCGGCGCGTTGGAGCGGATGCAGGGCGGGTTCGAAACCCTGCATACCGCCATCGGCTTGAAGTTCCTGCCGGCGCTGACCACGGCGATGAACTTCGTCAGCGAGAAGATCACCCCCGCCGTGACCGCCTGGGTCGAGTCGATCGACGAGGAGAAGCTGTCGAAGGGTGTCGAGTCGTTCACGAAGGGACTCGAGCAGGCGTGGCCGAAGATCCAGGAGATCGGGGGGCAGATCAAGGACGCGTTCGGCGAGGTCGACACCGGTGCGTTGAAGGACTCGATGGGCAGCCTGGAGACGGCGGCCCGCAACATCGCCGCCGGGATCGGCGCCATCTTCGACGCGTTCACCGGGCTGAGCCCGCAGACGCAGGCCAACATCGCCACCGTCGTCGCCGCCGGCAGCGCGCTGGCGGTCCTCTCCAAAAGCAACCCGGTGGTGAAGATCGGCGTTGATCTGGTCGCCGGGGCGATCGGCACCATCTCCGAAACCCTGCTGAGCCGGGTGTTCCGCGGGACGCAGCCGGTGAAGGTGACGAACTGGCCGCGGGTTTACCCGGACGGGACGCCGGACGGGACGCCGGGCGGGCCGGGTCGAGGTCGACCTAGAGGAGCTGCGATCGCAGGAGGGATCGCCGGAACCGCGCTCCTGGCGCTCGTCCTCCCGCAGCTCGAGTCGTGGCTCGCGGAGAAGAACAGCGCGCTGTCGCAGCAGGTCCTTGGAGCGGCCGGGGTCGCCGCGTACACCGCGATGGGGTTCCAGATGTTCGGCCCGGTCGGCGGGGTGGCTGGGTTCCTGTACGGAGCCCTGACGCAACTGTCGCAGGACAACACGATCCAGTACCAGAAGCTGGCCGCGGGTCAAGCGCAGAGCGACTACCTGACCAACCAGAACAAGATCACCGTCTCGAAGCAGGACGAGCAGGGCCGGGTCCAGGTCACGCAGTCCCGGTCGATCAACACGCTCAGTGAGTCGAGCTACCTGCACACCCAGCGCATCGGCGAGCTGAAGCGGGGTCAGGCCAAGCAGGGGGACGAGCTTCAGTCGGAGAAGATCGAGCGGTACTACGCCGACAACCGGCTCCGGGCTCGGATGGCCGAGAACGAGGCGAAGATGGCGGCCCTGGGCCGCAGGTACGCCGAGTTCAAGGCCCGGCAGGTCGCCTACGAGCCGGGCTACGCCCCGCCGGGGCAGCCGCCCCGGGGCAGGGCGTCGGGGGCGTCGCCGGTGTACCAGACCATCAACATCACCGTGCCCGGTGCCGGTAGCCCGGCCACCGTCGCCCGCGAGATCGAGCGGTACGTCCGACGGGCCGGCGACCGGCAGATGGTGAGCGTGACCGGATGACGCTCAAGAACGGGCACGTCGAGTTCGGCGGCTGGATCATCCACCTGCAGGCCTCCATCGAGGGCGACCCCCTCGGCTACGACGCGCCCGCGGCCAAGTACGACGCCGCCAATGTGAAGTACGACTCCCCG
>JBIOVW010000521.1:0-5131 GCA_044867945.1 Nakamurella sp.
GGCGGCGTGGTCGTTCTTCAGGCCGGTGGTGAAGGACGGGTGCGCGCGGCAAGGCGGCCCTCGGGCAGCTCGATCGGCAGCGGATCATCCGCAGGGCCAATGCCGGTTTGGTGGCGAACTCGACATCGGCGGGTACCCCGGCGGCGGCGCAGCGTCCGGGGTCCTGCGTCCAGCCCTTGGGCAGGTACAGGGCCCGGTCGATCAACGCGTGCCCGCGCGGTGCGGTGTAGGTGAATACACCGCGACCTGGGCGTTCTCGATGCGGCCGGCGGTACCGGTGTATTGGCGTTGGGTCGCCACGGTGCAGGTGCCCTTCTTGAGATCACCGGTCTCGTCAACCACCAAGATGCCGGCCGGGTCGTTGAAACCGTCGAGGACGTAGCTCAGCAGGTCTTCGCCGGTGCCTTCATGGTCCCACTTGGACCTGGACAACAGGTGCTGCAACGCCTCCGGATCTTGGTGACCCAGATACTCGTCGATCGTCCAGCAGTTCTTGCGTTCCAGGCCGGACAGCAGGCCCTGCATGAGCCCGCCGGCATGCCGGGCTGGTTCATACCGGACGAACCGGGGTCGGATCCTATCCAGCAGCGCGCCGAACTCGACCCACCATCGATCCGGATCTACGCTATGGATGGCGGCCGACGTGGAGGTCTTCTTTGTCTTCACAACCAACGATGATCACGCGTCGGCCGCTGTGACCTCGGCAACACGCCGTAGACCCTCGATCTAGCTCTGCCGTACCAGAAAGTGCCTCCCCGTGCGGACATCGGATCCTTAGACAAGTCCCATTATCCGTTACGAGACAGGCACTTTCGCAATATCACCGGCCGTGTCGACCGACCTCAGACACTCAGGCATGCACTATCCAGGTTGGTCACACGAACAGTTGAAGGAAGCCGACTATCGCTCCAATGAACGCAGTGATGCTTGCCAAGAGTGCAATATTGATTCTGAGCCGGCGGCGCGCGATCATGTCACCGAGCAGTGCGCCGCCGGCACTCAGCAGTGCGATGGACACGCAGACCCTAACGAACGAGACAAATGCGTTGCCCTGCACATCGTAGTAGCTGACCCCGATCAGGAAGATCACCCAGGCCAGAAGACCCAATACCAGTCCTGCGACAAGGTAATATGCAGTGCTCCTTCCATTTAGGCGATATCCCATCCAAGAGCCGAAGGCGAACGTTGCCGGAACGGCCAGGTACAGGTAAAGTAACCCTGTGCCTGCGGACGTGAAGAACATCGCGTTCAAAACCAACGCGAACACAACTCCGGCAACCGTCACGGTCGCGATGCCGCTCGAGTGGGTACTGTCAGTATCGCTGGACGCCATTCCAAAACCCCATTCTGTGGAAGCGAGGCGTTGCTTCGGATAGCCGCACCGACCAGCGCACGTTTTCGTGGATGGAGTGGAAGCCGCCCCTTCCTGATAGGAAGTCTGTCCACTCAGCGCTGATACCTCATTGCGCTTGCAGGTCCGGGTGGGCGCTCCTGACGTGGCTGGCTGGTCGGGTGCGGCCGGTGCGATGACGTGCCGTCGACCGCATCGAACATGACCTCCGCCGGCCGACCCGTCGGGACGTCGTCGCCGAGATCTCCTGGTGGGAGTCTGTCGCCGGGTCGAGCACGTCGGGGAGAAGAAGGACGCCCTGGTCACCGGACCGGTGGGGAGATGGCCGGCCGGCTGTCCCAGATCAAGGACACTACTGGCCGATGTTGCAGCAGATCGCCGGATCCACGGTGGAACCTCTCCCCGCCGTCGGGCAACGAACCGATCTAGGCGGACCATCAGGATGTCAACCCGGGTAGTTGCATCGACCAGCGCCGGGGGCAAGACGGTGGTCCCTTCACGGTGGCAAGTGACAGCCAGCACCACGGTCTCGTCATCGACGGCGTCGAGTCGAGTCGGAAGCAGCAGCTCGTGGTCAAAGTCGCGCGCCAACGCCAGATGGTGGTTCCATCGCTCGATCCCACCCCTGACGGGTCTACGGCGCGCAGTTCGCCACCCCGAGAACCCCTGTCGAGCTGCGCCAAGGGCCGCAGTCCCTGAACCAAGAGGTTCAGCTCGTCGGACGACAGGGACGTCGACACGACCGCGATCTTGGCGCCGTGTCACGACCGCCAGTTGAGAGCGCTGCAAGACCGGTGTGCGCAAGTCCGCATCAGCGAGTCCGCCGCCAGCGAACCTGGCGGGATCCAAACTGAGTCGCCCTCCACCCGCCCAAGCGCATAGCTCAATGCGTAGTCGCTGAACGTGCGGCCAACGAACAACCAATCATTGGGTTCGGCTATGGTCGATCCGACAGACGTAAGCCCGAGAAGTCCTGACACGCCAGGCGCTGTGCGGTGACGACCGCCGTCACGCTCACCATCTGCACCTCATCGGTTGGCGGCCTTCGACGACGATCCGGCGTCACCAAGAACCAGTGAGCGAATGCCCTGACCCTATCGCTATCGAGTTGGGGAAGGCTCGTCACTCGTGCCTCCCCGGCATCACCTTTGAACGCGGCCCGACCAGGGGGAGGTCATGCCGAAAAGACTCGCCAGCATGAGTGCATAGTCACGCGACAGCGGGCCATGTGTTGAGCGACGCAGTTCGTCATCGGGGCACTCCGGCGTGACCTCGACGAGCGCGGCCCCGGGCGCTGGGCCCGGCCTCCAGGTGGAAGAGGCCGTCCTGGGCCTCCCGTTCACCCAAGATCCCATACCTGTACGGGGCGCAGGCCGCGGAGACCCGCTCTCTCGCCCCCTGGTCGTACGGCGACAAGGCACACTTTGGATCACCCTTCTCGCGGAGGCTCGCAGGTTCGGGTTCATCGTGTTGGAATGTCCACTCGCAGGCGCCAGCCTCAAGCAGGTCAGCGTACGAAGAGTCATGGATCGACACCACGTGGTCCGGGTCCGTAGGCCGCTGCGACCCGGACCATGATGTCGTCCACCGTGCCTTGTTGTGGGTTGTGGGGTACCAGGATGAATCCAGCGCCGCCCCACGCCGAGCGACTTCTGTGTCCCACACTGACCCACCAGGTCACCGCTTGACGAGACGCATGTCCGATCTGGGGAAGTTCCACATTGCTTGATCGCGTCGAGTCGATCTTGCCGGTTTGGATGACGGCGCCGTTTCCAGTCGGCTCGCCACCTGCACTTCGGTCCGGGAACGTCCACAGCCGACCTGCTCGATCAGGCCGCTGCCAGATCAGCCATCAGGCGTACGAACGCCCGCACCGGATCGTCTAGCATTCATGACACGCGTGTCCGTGCCAAGCGCGGAGGGGGCCAGATGATCACACCGGGAGCCCGCGAGCGCGTCGCTTCCGAGCTGGTGGATGCTCGACGGGAAGGACGGAGCCTCGCGCGGTTCCCGGGGCCTGTCCCTGCCACCATGGCGGACGCCTACCAGATCCAGGACGTGGCAATCTCGCGATGGCCGGACGCCGTGGTCGGCTGGAAGATCGGCTACATCCCGGCCGACCGGCGCAGCCCTGGAGATCCGGACCGGTTGGTCGGGCCGATCTGGAGTCGGCAGTGTCATGCAACCGAGGACGCCGAATCGCCGGTCGAGGTCGACATCTTTCCCTCGGGATTCGCGGCCGTTGAAGGAGAGCTCGTCATCCGGCTCCGGCAGGAACTCCCCGGTTGCCGGTGGACAGCACTACATCGAAGGGGTAGCGACCCACGGCTGTCGTTGGTCGCGTTGGACACGCTGCGGTCCGGTCTTCGCACGCCGTCGGATTGGGGATGGTCAAGGCGCTGCACCGGGGTCTCGGAACTGGCCGGTGTCGGTGTCGGGGCGGTCGATCTGTCCGGGGGTGCCGGCGCGGCGGATCGTCGAACTGGCCCGCTATTACACCGGAGCCGCCGGGCCGGTCGGCGCCGCCGGCGGCGCGGTCTGGCTGATCAACCCACGCGACCACGCTGCCGGCGGGCTCACCGGTGGACTGGTTCAGTTCCGGCCGGCATTTGGCGCGCAGGTATCTGTCGAACTCCCGCACATCTTGAGCAGCTGGGCCTGCTCGGCGGGCCCCGGCTAGCAACTTCGACCTAACGGGCACCACCCCCAGGTTCGCTGATGACGCCCGAACGTAGGACCTGTACCTGCCGCCGGGGAACGAGCCGGCTTCGGTGATCGTCCTGGCGCACGGCGGCTATATTGGCAGTTCGACCGCCGGCCCTGCCGGCTGCTGGCCGGTGCTCTGGCCGACGAGGGGTTCATCGTCGTGCTGCCCGAGTACCGACTCACCGGCGGCGTTGGCGGATGGCCGCAGAGCTACCGGGACATCCGGGCCGCTGTGAACCACCTACCCGAGCTGCTGGCCAAGCTCGCCCAACCCAGACCCGTCGACATCGTGCTGGTGGGGCACTCGGCCGGCGGGCACATGGCCGTGTGCCTGGCCCGGCGCGCCGATCTGCCGGCGGGAATCACCCGGGTGGTGGCCCTGGCCCCAGCGGCGGAGAACCGTCGGGAATCGGCCACTTCGACATCATCGACCCACGCACATCCGCGTATCCCGCCGTCCTGGCGGCCGTCCGCGGGGGCAGTCCTTGATAGGGCACGCGCCGCTGGCCGGGTCGGGCCCGTCGACGCCAAGCCCGGCCAGAGCCTGGACCAGCGGGCCGCCGAACTGAACCGATGGATCACCGACCTGCTGACTTGGCGTTCTCACGTGATGGCGGCATGGGACGCGAGGCTAATGACGCGATCTTGAACAGTTTGACGGCTGAGGGTCGGCGGGGGGGTGAGCATTCGAGCGGATCATCCAAGTGTCCCGTGACAGGTAAATCGGCCCGCGGCATGGCCGCTGACCTGCGCGGGCCTGATTGAATGGCAAAGGTGCGGCCGCCGGCGGTCATCGGAGACCGGTCCGCGGGCCACTGCGGCGGGGATTTTCGCCAATGAATCTGGCCCGATCGATGCAGCCAGGTCGGCGGCGCCGGAACCGCGGGAGAAGCACAGGTCACCGAGCACCCAGGTTCGACGATTGCGATCTTGGGCCATCCATGCTGACAAGATCACTGAACGGGCCGGATTGAATGACAACGGGCCGATCTGCGTGTCACGGGACATCCGGGTTGATCACCGGGCGGGCCGCTCAGGGAACGCTGAGGCGGTACGCCTGGGATGAACGAGGGT
>JBIOVW010000522.1:0-11585 GCA_044867945.1 Nakamurella sp.
GAGGCATCACCGTGCGCACGTACAGCCCCAAGCCTGGCGATGTGACCCACGACTGGCACGTCATCGACGCGACCGACGTCGTGCTGGGCCGGCTGGCCAGCCAGGCCGCGCAGCTGCTGCGGGGTAAGCACAAGCCCATCTACGCGCCGCACGCGGACACCGGCGACTTCGTGGTCATCGTCAACGCCTCCAAGGTCGCGATCAGCGGTAACAAGCGGGACGCCAAGCTGCTGTACCGGCACTCGGGCTATCCGGGCGGCCTGCGCAGCCAGACCGTCGGCCAGCTGCTGGACAGCCGCCCCGAGCGGCTGGTGGAGAAGGCGATCGTCGGCATGCTCCCGCACAACACGCTGGGTCGCTCGATGGCCAGGAAGCTGAAGGTCTACGGCGGCCCGGAGCACCCGCACGCCGCGCAGAAGCCGCAGCCGTACGAAATCACCCAGGTCGCGCAGTAACCGCGTTGAGCCCTCACCCATCCGGCTTGTCAGATCCAGAACAGCGAGAGAGTCACCACGTGAGCGAAAACCCCGAAGCCGTCGTCGAGGAAATCGACTACGAATTGCCGGACGAGGTCGAGGTCGTCGAGGTCGTCGAGGTCGACGAGGACACCGTGGGGGGCGCCGACGAGCTGCCCGCCGCGGCGCCGGCGGTGGTCCCGGTGCCGGTGGACCGCCCTGTGCAGACCGTCGGTCGCCGCAAGGAGGCCGTCGTCCGCATCCGGTTGGTGCCGGGAACGGGATCGTTCACGCTGAACGGCCGCACGCTTGACAGCTACTTCCCGAACAAGGTCCACCAGCAGCTGATCAAGGAGCCGCTGGTCACCGTCGAGAAGGCGGAGATCTACGACGTCATCGGGCGGCTGCACGGCGGCGGCGTCACCGGCCAGGCCGGCGCGCTGCGCCTGGCGATCGCCCGGGCCCTGATCGAGTTGGACGAGACCGACCGGCCCGCGCTGAAGAAGGCCGGCTTCCTCACCCGGGACGCCCGCGCCACCGAGCGCAAGAAGTACGGCTTGAAGAAGGCCCGCAAGGCCCCCCAGTACTCGAAGCGCTGACCTCATGGGGGGGCGCCTGTTCGGCACCGATGGTGTCCGGGGGTTGGCCAACGCCGATCTGACTCCGGAGTTGGCGTTGCGCCTGGCGACAGCCGCGGCGCAGGAGTTGGGCGGGACCGCCGGGTCCGGCGTGGCGGCGTCGCCGCGGGCCGACGGCGGTCGGATGCGCCCGGGCAGCCCCGGCCGGCCGGTCGCCGTGGTGGGTCGGGACCCCAGGGCCAGCGGTGAAATGCTGGAGGCCGCGGTGGCCGCGGGCCTGGCGTCCGCGGGTGTGGACGTGCTGCTGCTCGGCGTGCTGCCCACCCCGGCCGTGGCGTTCCTCACCGGCGAACTGGGCGCCGACCTGGGGGTGGTGATCTCCGCCTCGCACAACGCGATGCCCGACAACGGCATCAAGATCTTCGCCGCGGGCGGTCGCAAGCTCGACGACGCCGTCGAGGACGGCATCGAGCGGCGGATGGAGCAGTTGGCGCCGCTGCCCACCGGCGAGGGCGTCGGCCGGATCCGGTTGGCCAAGGACGCCGACCGTCGCTACCTGGACCATTTGCTGGTGGCCACCCCGAATCCGTTGCGTGGCCTGAAGGTCGTCGTGGACTGCGCGCACGGCGCCGCCTCCCAACTCGCGCCCGAGGTGTACCGGCGGGCGGGCGCCGAGGTCGTCGTCATCGGCGGTAGTCCGGACGGGCTGAACATCAACGCCGGGGTCGGATCCACCTACCTGTCCGGCCTGCGGGACGCCGTGGTGTCAGAGGCGGCCGATCTGGGCATTGCGCACGACGGCGATGCGGACCGCTGCCTTGCCGTGGCCGCCGACGGCACCGTGGTCGACGGAGACGTCATCCTGGCGCTGCTGGCGATCGCCCTGCGGGATCGGGGACGGTTGGCCGGGGACACCGTGGTGGCCACCGTGATGGCCAACATCGGATTCCACCGGGCGATGACGGCGTCCGGGATCACCGTGCGCACCACCGCGGTGGGGGACCGGTACGTGCTGGAGGACATGAACGCCGGCGGCTATTCGCTGGGCGGTGAGCAGTCCGGGCACCTGATCCTGGCCGAGCACGCCACCACCGGCGACGGGCTGTTGACCGCGCTGCACCTGATGGCGATGGTCGCCGAGACCGGCCGCCCGCTGGCCGAGCTGGCGTCGGTGGTGGTCCGATACCCGCAGGTGCTGATCAACGTCAGGGTCTCGGACAAGGCTTCGGTGGCCGCGTCGGACGACGTGCAGGCCGCCGTCGCGCAGGCGTCGGCGGAACTCGGCGACGAGGGCAGGCTGCTGCTGCGACCGTCAGGTACCGAGCCAATGGTCCGGGTGATGGTCGAGGCCGGCACCGATGAGATCGCCCAGGAGATCGCCGAGCGGGTCGCCAAGGTCGTCGCCGCAGTATGAGCGCCCTGGCGCCAGGCTGATCAACTCGGCGAAACCGTGCCCGATTTGCCCGGGTCGGCGCCGCGTTGACGCCCGACGGCCACCCGCACACGGCAAATGATCAGCGCCGCCCGTGAACGGCCGCAGCGGACGGTCAGGGCTCAGATCACGGCAGCGGCGGCGACATCGCCGGCGGTCAGCGGCGGGGTCACGTCGGGGTCGTTCGGGTCCAGCAGCTTGGTGCCGCCGACCTTGCTCTCCATCTGGTCGGCCAGCTGCGGCGCGTCGGTCAGGTGCCGGACGAAGAACGCGGACGCCAGGATGCGTGTGGCGTGCTGCACCTTCTTGTCCGAATCGGCGCCGAGGATGTTGTTGACGAAGCTCGACCCCTCGGCCAGGCCCAGGTGACCCGTGCCCTTCACCCGGCGCAGCTGCGCCGGGCCGCCCCAGGACTTCGCGATCTTCGCACCGTCCGACTCGGCCCAGTCGTCCTTGGCGCCGATCAGGTGCAGGCCGGGCGCCTCGACCTTGCCGGCCGCCTCGATCGCCGACGGCTTCGTCTCCGCCGCGGTCACCGTCACCACGGCCCGGATCTGGTCGTCCTTGGCCGCGGCCAGCACCGCGGCCCCGCCGCCGGTGGAGTGGCCGAGCACGCCGAGCCGGCGCAGGTCGCCGCGCACCCGGCCGCCGCCGAGTTCACCGTAGGCCACCATCCGCAGCGCCCGGGACAGGTCCAGCGCCAGGCCCTGGTGGGAGGAGAACAGGCTCCGGTGCGTGTTCGGGGCGACGACGATGATCCCCCAGGACGCCAGGTACCGCATCGTGTCGGCGTACTTGTCCACCGATTGCAGCCAGCCGTGGCCCAGCGCCACGATCGGCAGCCGGCGACCCGACGACGGGGTGAACACCAGCCCCGGCAGGCCGGCCGGGGCGAGGTCACCGACGGCCACCCGATGGGGACCCTGGTAGGTGAAGTACTCGAACGTGGGCCGGTTGATGCTCGGCGGCGTCTGCTTGGCCAATTCGCTCCTCCGTGCCACCCGATGCCTGCGCCGACCGACGCCGGAGCCGGTCGCCCTCGTACAGTAGCCGGTGCGCCGGGCAGGGCCGGATCGACCGCACTAGCGACGAGGGGGCATCGGTGGCTGACGACTTCGCGACCAATCTGCGCCGGCTCATCCGGGCGCGGTTCCCCTTGCTGTCCATCCAGACCGCGGAGGAGTCCCGGGTGCTGGCGGAGGTCGCCGCGGTGGTCGGCAACCGCACCCAGATCGTCCCCGCCCGACAGGTCTTCACCTGGTCCACCGCCAACGGGTTCGCCGCCCTCGGTCAGCCGGGCAACGCCGACACCCGAACGCCGCACGCGGCGCTGAACGCGGCCGCGGCGCTGACCATGCCCAGCGTGGTGATCCTGCTGGACCTGCACCCGTGGCTGGGCTCGTCATCGACGCCGCCGGACACGCAGCTGGTGCGGCAGATCAAGGACACCGTCCGCTTCTACAAGGACGGCCCGGTCCCGCGGACGCTCATCCTGATCTCGCCGACCCCGCGGATCCCGCCGGACCTGGAGTCCCTGGTCACCCTGCTGGACTTTCCGCTGCCCACCGAGGCGCAGATCCGCTCAACCCTGGACGGGATGATCACCCGCAACACCGCGGCCGGGGCGTTGACCCTCGCGCTCGGACCGGACGGCGCCGAACGCCTGGCCAAGGCCGCGCTCGGGCTGACCGCGTTCGAGGCGGAGAACGCGTTCGCCCGGGCCATGGTCGACGACGGCCGGCTCGCCGACGAGGACATCGGCCTCGTCCAGGAGGAGAAGCGGCAGATCGTCGCCAAGTCCGGTGTGCTGGAGGTGGTCCGTTCCTCGGTGAGCCTGGACGACATCGGCGGCCTGGAGAACCTGAAGACCTGGCTCCGTAAGCGCAACGGCGCCTGGCTGGACGAGGCCGCGGCCTACGGTCTGCCGGCGCCCAAGGGTGTGCTGATCACCGGCGTGCCGGGGTGCGGCAAGTCGATGACCGCCAAGGCGATGTCGTCGGCCTGGTCGCTGCCGTTGGTCCGGCTGGACATCGGCCGGGTGTTCGGCGGCCTGGTCGGCGCGTCCGAGCAGAACATGCGCACCGCGCTGCGCACCGCGGAGGCGATCGCCCCGTGCGTGATGTGGATCGACGAGATCGAGAAGGGCTTCGCCTCCGGCGCCTCCGGTCAGGGCGACAGCGGCACCTCGGCCCGGGTGTTCGGCACGTTTCTGAGCTGGATGCAGGAGAAGACCGCCGCGGTGTTCGTCATCGCCACCGCGAACCAGATCGGCCTGCTGCCGCCGGAGATGATGCGCAAGGGCCGGTTCGACGAGATCTTCTTCATCGACCTGCCGACCGATGCCGAGCGGCGGGTCATCTTCGCGTTGCATCTCAAGGCCCGATTGAAGGCCGGCCCCGCCCTGGGGTCGCTGGCGGTCGACGACACGTTGCTGGACCAGCTGGTGGCCGCCACCGAGGGATTCTCCGGAGCGGAGATCGAGCAGGTGGTGATCTCGTCGTGCTTCGACGCCTTCAACGAGCGCCGGGCACTGACCCTGGACGACCTTCTGCACGAGATCGGCAACACGGTGCCGCTGTCGGTCACCCAGTCCGAGCAGATCGATGCGCTCCGGGCCTGGGCGGACATCCGGGCGGTGGCCGCTTCGGCGCCGGAGGATCGGGCCGGCTACGCCACTCCCGAGCCGTCGACCGCGTTCCTCGGGGTCCCGCCCGAGTCGGTGCTGGCCCGCGGCGGGCGGCCGGTGGAGGCATGAATGACCTGGGGCGCGGTGCACCTTGGTCCGATCGGGCCCGAATAAGGATGGAATGGACGAATGCCGGCACCTATCGTGAGTGTCGTGCCCACGACGGCGTGATGGTCGATCGCGCAGGTGGGTGGGCGCAGTGCCGGAGGCGACCCTCACGTGAAAACGGTGACCGTTCAGTCCGACGTCGGTAGCGCGGCGGCCGGGGTGCCCCATGCCGGGTGAAACGACCGGCGGGGCGCGGCCGGGATCGCCCTACCTGCAGATCGGCACGATGGTCGGTGCGTACCGCATCGAGTCGTTCGTCGCCCATGGCGGCATGGCGTTCGTCTACGAGGCGACGGACATGCGGCTCGGGCGCCACGTCGCGCTCAAGCTGCTCGCTCCGCCCCCCAACCAGGAAAGCGACTTCCGCGAGCGGTTCATGCGGGAATCACGGTTCGCCGCCTCCCTCGACCATCCGAACATCGTCCCGATCTACGAGGCCGGCGAGGCCGACGGTCTGCTGTTCATCGCCATGCGTTTCGTCGGCGGCGACAACCTGGACAACCGACTGCAGAAGGTCACCCGGCTGGACGGCCACCAAACCCTGGCGGTTCTCGCACCGATCGCCGACGCGCTCGACATGGCCCACGCGGCCGGCCTGGTCCATCGCGACGTCAAGCCGGCCAACATCCTGCTGGGCGAAACCGGCCGCGGCCACGAACACGTCTACCTGACCGATTTCGGCATCACCAAGCGAACCTCCGGCCTGACCAAGCTGACGGCCACCGGCAACGTCATCGGCACCATGTCCTACACCGCCCCGGAGCAGATCCGTGGTGAGAAGCTCGATGCCCGGACCGACGTCTACGCGCTCGGGTGCGTCGCCTACCAGTGCCTGACCGGGGTGGCGCCGTTCGTGAAGGACAACCAGTGGGCGCTGGTCTACGCGCACCTGAACGACGAACCGGTGCCGGTGTCCGACCATCGTCCGGAGCTGGCGGCGGTGGATCAGGTGGTGGCCCGGGCGCTGGAGAAGGATCCGGCGAACCGGTACAACAGGTGCGAGGACTTCACCGACGCTCTGCGGGACGCGCTCATCGAGGCCGGCATCGAGGACGGCCGGACGACCGAGATGGGTCCGGGCCGGCGGTCGGCCATTGCTGTGGGTTCGGCCGGGCCGCCCACCGGTCCCGGCACCTCCCCGGCGCAGCCGACCGATCAACCCGATTCACCACCGGCGGGCGCCGGTGAGCCGCCGGCCCCGACGCCACCTACGCCACCGGCGGGCGCCGGGGGGCCGCCGCCGGGCCCGCCAGCTGAGGAGTTACCCGCGGACAGCCCGGTGCCGCCGACCGCGGCGGTGGCGGGGCAGCAGACGCCACCGCCGCCGGACCGGCCGGGTGTCCGGTCCCGGCACCGAGCCCGGAATCGGATCGGGCGACGGTCGACGATCGTCGCGGCCCTCGCCGGGCTCGCGGTGGTGGCGACTCTGTTTGCCATTCTGATTCCGCTGTCCGGCTCCCGACTCGAAGGGGGCACAGGCAGTGCGGCGTTCCCGGTGACCACCGGCGATGCCTCGACCGATACCGCCGCCGCCGGGCAGCCGACCGATACCTCGCACGAACACAGCCAGTCCGCGACGGGGGGGTCCAAGGACGACAAGGCGACCTCATCCGGGGACGTGCAGATCGCGACGGACGCGTCCACGGTGAACCCGCCCCCGGAGACCGCGCCGGCCACCGTCGCGCCGGAGCCCGCGGTCGCCATCCCGAGCGTGGCCGGAGATCCGCTGGGTGTCGGGCAGACCCCCGGCTCGGTCACCATCACCCCGAACGGCCGATTCGCCTACGTCGCGAACAGGGGGGCCGGCACGGTCACCGTCGTCGACACGAATCTGGACAAGGTCAGCGCGACCATTCCGGTGGCGGCCGGTCCACCGTTCTACGTCGCGTTCACCCCGGACGGCTCACGCGCCTACGTCAGCGTGTACAACGAGGACAGGACGGTCAACAAGGTGGCCGTGCTGGACGCCAGGACGACCCGCGAAATCCGTTCCCTCGACGTCGACAAGGCCCCCTACGCGTTGACCGTCACCCCCGACCAGAAGTACGTCTTCGTGCCCAGCCACGACACGGCCAGGATCGACGTGATCGATACGGGTATGGACGCGGTCGTCCGCAAGATCGAAGTGCCGCACAACCCGCACGCGATCAAGTTCTCGCCCGACGGGCGGCACGCATACGTCGCCAACCACGAAAGCAACCTGGTCTCGGTGGTCGACGTCGAGGCCGGAAACGTGGTCAACACGATCGCCGTCGGGACCAGTCCACACAGCCTGGCCCTGTCGCCGGACGGTTCGCAGCTCGCGGTCGCCTGCTACGACAGCAGCGACGTCTACTTCGTCGACGTCGCCAGCAGCGGGATCATCGGCACCGTCCCGGTCGGTACCCACCCCCAGGACATCGAGTACTCCGCGGACGGGGGATACGTGTACACCGCCAACGTCGACGCCAACTCGGTGAGCGTGGTGGACGTGGCGCACCGTACGGTGACCGCGACCATCCCCACCACGCAGCCGACCAGCATCGCCGTGGCACCCGATGGCCGCAAGGCCTACGTGACAAACCTGAGCGCCGGAACGCTGACGATCCTGAACACTTCTGCCTAGCGTTCCACCGCCTCCCGCAACGCGCTGAACGAGGCAACCAGCAGCCTGCGTTCCTGCGCCAGCAATGGATCGTCCAACGAGCAGCCCGCGGCCACCCAGCGGTCCGAGGCGGCCATCGCGTCCACCCGCAGCTGCGCCGGCTGCCGCACAGCCCATTCCGGCAACCGGTACAGGTAGCTGTAGAGCGCGGCGAGCGCCGCGGTCAGTTCCTCTTCCCGGACGCCCGTGTCGTGCTGGTGCTCCCGGTGCACCCGCCACCACCGCACCTCCAGCTCGGCCGCACGCGACGGCTCGAACCCGCCGTGGCCGCTGTCGATGACGAGCTGATAGAACCGGCGCATCTGATCGCGCGCACCGTCCGGGTCGTTGTCCGGGTACGGCGCCCAGCGCTGGTTCGCCCGCAGCACATACCAGGCGCCGAGCAGCGTCCGTCGCCGGTTCATCCCGAAACCGGCGCTCACCATCCTGACCGCCGCCCGCAGGAACGGCACCCATTCCCGACGGTAGTAGGACGCCCAGGCGTCGCACTCGGCGCGACCGAGCGTGACCGGGTCGAACGTCAACGGTCCGGGACGGGACGTTGTCCGCACGTTCATGCTTCCTCCGGGGCAGGTATGACCGCAGAATCCAAGATAATTCGACACGGGGCGATCCACGGATGGCTCGACTCCGAACAACGGACATGACCGCATTGATCGGTACCGCCTCCCCGATCGCCTCCCCGATCGACTTCCCGATCGACTTCCCGATCGACTCCGTGATCGAGCGCATGCAGCGGCTGATCGACGACATCCCGGCCGAGCTGCCGCATCGGCGGTTCTTCGCCGGAACCTACCTGCGCACCACCCGGGCAATCGGCGATGCGGTCGACGACGCGTTCTTCGAGGACCCGGACTGGGTGGAGCGGTGGGACGTGGCCTTCGCTGAGCTCTACCTGGCCGCGGCCCGCGGCGAAGCCACCGCGGCAAGGCCGTGGCGTCTCGCGTTCGACGCCCCACCTGGCCTGCCACCCCTGCGGCACGTGCTGCTGGGCATCAACGCGCACATCAACTACGACCTCCCGCAGGCCCTGCTGCGGGTGATCGACGACGACGATTTCGGCGACCCGGTGGTGCTCGCCCGGCGGCGCCGCGACCACGAACGGATCGACCTCATCCTGGCTGCCCGGGTCAAGGTCGAGGATGGTGAACTCGGCGCGCACAGCATCGCCGACCGGCTGCTCACCCCGCTGAATCGGCTTGGCACCAAGCGGTTCCTGCGCGAGGCGAGGCGCAAGGTGTGGCACAACACCGAGCAGCTGCAGCTGGCACGCACCGGTGGACCACGCCACTACCGGCGACGGCTGGCCGAACTGGAGGTGCTCTCCGCGGCCAAGATCGCCGACCTGCTGACGCCCGGGCAGGTGATCCTGCGGTTGGCGGCCACCGGATTCGGAGTGGTGCTGCCGCCGGAGTGAGACATCCGACCACGAATGCGCAATCCGCACCGGGTTGCATCCGTGTGACGACCTTCGCGCCGGTCCGGAGCCCCGGAATCCAACCACTACCCTGAGCAGAATGTGCGGAATCGTCGGGTACACCGGTCCACGTCAGGCGCTGCCGCTGGTCCTTGAGGGGCTGCGGCGCCTCGAGTACCGGGGCTACGACTCCGCCGGTGTCGTGGTGCTGGACGCCGGGCGCGAGCGGGGCGGGTCGGCGGGCGCACGGGGCGGGCGGGAACTGAATATCGCCAAGAAGGCCGGCCGCATCGGCAACCTGGAGAAGTTCATCGACACCGGTGAGGTGGCGCTATCCGGGCAGACCGGGATGGGACACACCCGGTGGGCCACGCACGGCGGTCCCACCGACCGGAACGCCCATCCGCACACCGACAGGCACCGCCGGGTGGCCGTCATCCACAACGGCATCATCGAGAACTTCGCCCAGCTGCGCGCCGAGCTCGAGGCCTCCGGCATTGAGTTCAGCAGCGACACCGACACCGAGGTGGTCGCCCACCTGCTGGCCCGGACCATGGCCGACGGTCCGACCGCGGGGGATCTGACGGCCAGCATGGCGGCCGTCTGCCGGGGACTCGACGGCGCGTTCACCCTGGTTGCGATGCACGTCGACGCGCCGGAGACGCTGGT
This sequence comes from Nakamurella sp., assembly GCA_044867945.1. Lineage (GTDB taxonomy): Bacteria > Actinomycetota > Actinomycetes > Mycobacteriales > Nakamurellaceae > Nakamurella. The sequence continues at coordinate 9,990 of JBIOVW010000522.1, forward strand.
CGCGGCCCGCCGGAACTCGCCGCTGGTGGTCGGCATCGGCGAGGGTGAGATGTTCGTCGCCAGCGACGTCGCCGCGTTCATCGGGCACACCCGCAAGGCCGTGGAGCTCGGCCAGGACCAGCTCGTGGTGATCAACCCCGACGGGTACGAGGTCACGTCCTTCACCGGCGGTGAGCCGGACTTCAAGGAGTTCCACGTCGACTGGGACCTGTCGGCCGCGGAAAAGGGCGGCTTCGACTTCTTCATGGACAAGGAGATTTCTGAACAACCCAGTGCAGTGGCCCAAACCTTGCTCGGGCACTTCGACGGCTCCGGGATCGTGCTCGACGAGCAGCGGCTGTCCGAGGACGACCTGCGCACCATCGACAAGGTGTTCGTCGTCGCCTGCGGGACCGCCTACCACTCCGGGCTGATCGCCAAGTACGCCATCGAGCACTGGTGCCGCATCCCGGTCGAGGTCGAGGTGGCCAGCGAGTTCCGCTACCGCGACCCGGTGCTGGACCGGGACACCCTGGTGGTCGCGGTCAGCCAGTCCGGCGAGACCGCCGACACATTGGAGGCCGTCCGGCACGCCCGCCGGCAACGGGCCAGGGTGCTCGCCGTCTGCAACACCAACGGCTCGCAGATCCCCCGGGAGTCCGATGCCGTGCTGTACACGCACGCCGGGCCGGAGGTCGGCGTCGCCTCCACCAAGGCATTCCTGGCCCAGCTCACCGCCAATTACCTGGTCGGGCTGGCCCTGGCGCAGGCCCGCGGCAACAAGTACCGCGACGAGGTCGCCCGCGACTTCGAGATCCTCTCCCAGATGCCCGAGGCCGTGGCCACCACGCTGACCTTGATGGACCCGGTCCGCAAGCTCGCCCAGGACATCGCCAAGTCCAAGGCGGTGCTGTTCCTCGGCCGGCACGTCGGCTACCCGGTCGCCCTGGAGGGCGCGCTCAAGCTCAAGGAACTGGCGTACATGCACGCCGAGGGCTTCGCCGCCGGCGAACTCAAGCACGGGCCGATCGCGCTCATCGAGGACGGGCTCCCGGTCGTCATCGTCACCCCGTCGCCGGTCACCGACCCGCTGCTGCACGCCAAGCTGCTGTCCAACATCCGGGAGATCCAGGCCCGCGGCGCCCGCACGATCGTGATCGCCGAGGAGGGCGACGAGACCGTCGCGCCGTTCGCCGATTTCCTGGTCGAGCTGCCCCGGGTGCCCAAGTTGTTCCAGCCGCTGGTGACCACCGTGCCGCTCCAGGTGCTGGCCGCCGAGATCGCCCGGGCCAAGGGCTACGACATCGACAAGCCGCGGAACCTGGCCAAGTCGGTCACCGTCGAATAGCTGATCGTCCCCGAGATGCTCAGTGGGACAACCATTGTCGCTATTGGCGTCGATGTCGTCGCGGTGGACCGGTTCGCCGCTGCGCTGGAGCGCACGCCGAGCCTTGGCGGTCGTCTGTTCCATCCGGACGAGCGCGTGACGTCGACGGGCCACCCCCGCGGTCCGGCCTCGCTGGCCGCCCGGTTCGCCGTGAAGGAGGCGGTGGCGAAGGCTCTGGGGGCGCCGACGGGCATGGATTGGCACGACTGCCGGGTGATCTCCGAGTCCAG
>JBIOVW010000523.1:0-3283 GCA_044867945.1 Nakamurella sp.
CATCGTCCGCATCAACAACACCGGCCGGGTGATCATCCGCCGGGGTAGTGGTGGTGGCGCCGTGTCGCCGGTCCTGACGTTCGAACCCGTTGACGGCGAGCTGATCGTTGGATCCACGGATCGGAACGGGAAGATCACGCTGACCAGCCAGGACGGCGGGCCCACCATCGAGTTGCAGAGCGGGAACGCCAATATCGGCGTCGGTACCACCTGCACCGCCGGTGACGTCCGGGTATACGACCTGGACGGCACCGAGGTCGTGCATCTCGACGGAGGCAACGCGCGGGTCATCACCGGCGGGCTGGGACACGCGGGCAAGCTCGTGGTGCAGGACGAATCCGAGCGCATTCAGATGCGCATGGACGCCGGCACGGGCGTCCTGAGCGTCGGCGCCGAGGACGATTCCGACGGGGTGCAGCCCGGCGAGATCGTCATCCGCGGCGAGCTCGGTCGCGACGCCATCCGGCTGAACGGCGCGAACTCGCGGGTGACGATCGGCGGCAACGGCAACGAGGGCAACCTCGTCATCACGGACGGCAACGGCTTCGAAGCCTTCCGGGTGGACGGCGCCACCGCGACCGTCAGCATCGGGGGCGACAACGTCGAGGGTGATCTCATCATCCGTGACCTGTTCGCGCGGGAGGCGGTGCGCATCAACGGCGAGCACGCCACGGTCACCATCGGCGCCGAGGGGCTCGAGGGCGATCTGGTCGTGCGGGACGCGCTCGGCCGCAACGCGATGACCATGAACGGGGAGACCGCCGAGCTGTTCCTGGGCAGCGAGGGTCTCGAGGGTGATCTGATCGTGCGCGACGAGGACGGCGTGGACCGGATCCATCTGAACGGCGCGACCGGCGACATCGAGCTGATGGGAGCGGATCTCGCGGAGGAGTTCGCGTCCGACGTGCCCATCGCCGCCGGCACCGTGGTGATCGCGACGGGGCCGGATGAGGTGACTGTGGCGACCGTCGCGGCGGACCGGCGGGTGGTCGGCGTGGTTTCCGGGGCCGGCGACTTCCGCACGGCACTACGGCTCGGCGCCAGGCGTGGCGAGGCCCGGATCCCGGTCGCGCTCGTCGGTCGGGTGCACTGCCGGGCGGTCGCGGTGGAAGGACCGATCGAGATCGGTGACCTGCTGGTCACCTCCGACACCGAGGGGCACGCCATGCGCGCACCCGAGGACCCGCGGCCCGGGACCGTGCTGGGCAAGGCGCTGGGTGGGCTGACCGCCGGCACCGGGCTGCTGCCCGTGCTTCTCATGCAACGGTGACGCGACGGTGACCACACTCAGCGTTCGCGACATCGCCGCGCAGCACCTGGCCCGCAGCGGTGACCTGACGATCAACCGCGACGTCTTCGGATATCTCCACCGCGACGACGACGGCCGGCTGTTCGGCGCGCTGGACGGCGACGCCGTGCTGCCCTTTGTCGGCACCGCCGCGGTGCCGACGAAGCGCTCGCTCAAGCGGCACCTGGAGACCGTTTCGGGGCCGAGCATCGACGTCGTGCTGTTCCTGGTCGGACACGAACCCGGGTTCACCGGGGACGTCACCCCCGCCCAGGCGGCGAAGATGCAGTACGCGGTGCAGGTCGCGCGCGACATCTGGCAACAGCGGGGCTTCGGCATCCGTCGGCTGGAATGGGGCACGATCACCCCCGATCAGGCCGGCAACCTCACGAACATCTCTACCGTCTTCGAGGCGCTGTTGCTGACGATCGAGTTCAGCGGCCGGCCCGGTGCCGTCGACCTGTTCGCCGTGCAGACCATGGGCGCCCTGGTCGGCCGGTCACCGAAGAACGGCCCGTGCTCGAAGAACTCGCTGTTCGCGATGTCCGGCTGCGTGCTGGAACTGGCCGAAGACCCGCAGTTCACCGGGATCGGCGTCGCCCACGAGATCGGCCACTACCTCGGGCTAGGTCACGAGTCCGATGAGAACAATGTCATGCACGGTCCGACGGTGATCTTCGGCAAGTGCAACACCGGGCCGCAGATGGTGGAGCTGACGTCCGCGCAGGCGGCCGACATGAAGTCCCACTGCATGGTGGTGCAGGCCTGATCAGAGCACGGGATCCCGGCCGGCGAACGGTCGCCGACAGCGATCATGGGGCAGCGATCATGCGACGGCGTCGAGCAGGTCGGCGACGACGGCCCGGGTCAGCGGGTCGGCGACGGACTCCCCGAACAGCGACGCCATCCGGTCGCGCTCGGGGTCGCCGGCCGGGGATTCCAGCCAGCGCGTGCAGGCTCGTTCGTTGATGTGCCCCAGCGACGCGATGATCATGGTGAAGTCGCCCGGTCCGCCGATCCGGCCCGGTCCGCCGCCGTCCCGGTAGGCCCGGGTGATCGTCACGGCGCGCTCGGCGGAGCCGCAGGAGAACGCCCAGACGACGTGCGCCAACTCCTGACCCGCGCCGGCCAATCCGTGTCCGTCCCAGTCGATCACGCAGACACCGCCGTCGCCCGTGCCGCGCAGGTTCTCCGGGAACAGATCCCGATGACAGACCCGCAGGTCGACCGGATCGGCCAGCCACCGCTCGAGCGCCACGAACTCCTCTCGCATTCCGGCGAGATCGGAGGCGAACGGGGCACCCGCCGCCGAGAGCGCGGCGGTGAGCTCGTCCCACCGCGCGGCGCCGACCGGCGTGCGGTACCAGGGGTGCTGGCCGCGCGACGTGCGGTGGGGCGTCCTGTGCAGCGCGGCCACGGCCACCCCGATCGCCTCCGGATCGAGGCCCGGGTCGGGTTCGGTGAGGTCGACCCACTCGTACACCCTGGCCTGGGTGCCGGGCAGGTCCAGCAGCACGGCACCCGTGTTCGTCAAACGTACGTCCGGCGTCGGCACGCCCGCCGTTCGGGCTGCGACGATCAGCGCCGCGTCCTCCTGCGCTTCGTCATCGGCCTGCCGGTGGAACGGCTGCTTCACCGCCCACCGGCCGGACGCGGTGGACAGACGGAACACCTGGCCGAGTTCGCCACGAGCGGTTGGTCCGTCGAACGCGTTCACCGACCCCAGGTCGAACGCCGACGCGATCGTGGCGGCGTTCTCCAGATCCAGGGGGCGCACCGCGCTCGTCATGCGTCCATCATCGACCACAGCGCGGGTCGCCGTGCGAGATTCGGGTGCGGGATCAGCCCGTGGCGTTCGCGATCAACTGACGACGGCTGTTGACGCCGGCCTTGGCGAAAACCGCTCGCAAGTGGTCGTTGACGGTCTGCTCCCCGATGCCCAGTGCGCGGGCGGTCTCCCGGGTGTCGGCACCGGACACCAGATGCTCGACCAGC
>JBIOVW010000524.1:0-2333 GCA_044867945.1 Nakamurella sp.
CACATCGCCAACGACCGCGGCCGTAACGGCCTAGGCTAGCTGCACCTTCAACCGATCATCACGGTCAGCTCCACACGCTCGCCTCGTCCACCGACTCGCCCTCCCGCCGGGTGATCGCGGCCGACAAACGACATCGGCCTTGACGGCTGGCCGGGTTCGTCGTTCCCGGCGCAGCCAGGCAGACCGCCGGAAGGACGATTGTCGGTCGATCAGGCCGCGGCCTGCCCGGTGGGGGTGATCACCAGCCACAGCCCACCGAACTCGCTGACGTTGTGGCAGGTCACAACGTTCTTGCCCTCGTGGGCGTAGTAGTAGAGCGGGTGCCCGGCGTAGGTGACCTGGATGGATCCGTCCGTGCGGGCCGTTGTGCCGAGCAGATCGGCCATGGTGCCGGTGCCGGCGGCCGGCGGTCCGTCGGTCAGCACGGGTGGCCACGCTGCTGCGCAACCGCCGTAGCAGCCCGGAACCGCGGTGGTTTCCTTGTCGAACAGGTAGATCGCCTGTCCGGTGCCGTCGAACAGGACCTGCCCGTACTCGCTGCCCGCGGTCGTGATATTGATGCCGGGCGTGGTCGCCGCAGGGGGCGATTCCGCGTTCGTCGCGTCCGATGCGGGGTGCCTGGAGTCCTCGGTCATCGTGGACGATTCCGGGTGAGCCGTCATCGATCCCGAGGTCTCCATCATCGCGCCGGCGGAACCCTGGCCGGAGGTCATCGCCTCCGTCCTGGCGTCGGTCATGGCCGCGTCACCGGACGACGCCGTCTCGGCGCTTGTCGACGGCACCGCCGGCGTTGTCGTGCCGCCCCCGCAGGCGGTGAGTGGGACCGCGATCATTGCCAGCAGGACCAACGAACGTCGCATTCACCGACCGTAGAGCGATCACCCAGGTTCACCCGTGTTCCCGACTCGGATGTCACCGGACGGTAAGGACCAGCCCGACAACCGGGTGGTCTTGGCATCGGGATTGGCGTACCAGGTGCATGGCATGGATCGACCGCGGTGCACGCGCAGGCGGCTTGATCCGGTCCCGCGCCGACCATTCCCTGACCACCGGGGATCCGCGGCGGCCGGTGCGGCCAGACCGGCGACGGTGCGGCCGACGACGAGCGAGGATGATCGGGCGGTGACGACGTTGCTGCTGGTGTATTCCGCGGTGCTGCTGTTGTCCGTCCTGGTGTCCAGCCTGGCGAACCGCACCATCTTGTCCACCGCGGTGATCTTCCTGATCGCCGGCTTCCTGTGCGGCAGCGGGGTCACCAACCTGATCCCGCTGGAACCGGGTGATCCGATCGTGGCGACGTTGGCCGAGTTGGCGTTGTTCTCGGTGTTGTTCACCGACGGGATGCGTGTCGGCTGGTCGGACCTGCGGTCGGCGTGGCGTCTGCCCGGGCGGGCCCTGCTGCTCGGACTGCCGCTGACCCTGGTGATCACCGCCGCCTTCGCGCACTGGGTCGCCGGCCTGGAATGGATCGAGTCGCTGCTGATCGGCGCGGTGCTGGCCCCCACCGACCCGGTGTTCGCCGCCGCCCTGGTCGGCAATGACAAGGTCCCGGCCCGGCTACGGCACCTGTTGAACGTGGAGTCCGGCGTCAACGACGGCCTCGCCCTGCCGTTCGTGCTGATCTTCTTGACCATGGCATCCGGATCACCGGACCTGCACCTGGGCGCGCTGGCCGGGGAACTCGCGGTCGGCCTGCTGATCGGGATTGTGGTGCCGTATGCGGCGATCCGGTTGGAGGCCACCCGGTTCTTCTCGGCCTCGGCCCGGTACCAGCCGCTCAACGCCCTGGCCATCGGGCTGCTGGTCCTCGGCCTGACACAGGCCACCCATGGCAACCTGTACCTCGCGGCGTTCGCCGCCGGCATCACCATCGCGACCTGCGGCCCCAGACAACGGGAAGCGTTCGAGGAATTCGGCGAACTCCTCGCCGAACTTCTCAAACTCGCAGCCCTGCTGGTCTTCGGTGCATTGATATCCCCGGCGTTCCTTGGTGAGATCACCGGGGGCGGCTGGATCTTCGCCGTCCTCGCGCTGGTCGTTGCCAGGCCCGCGGCGCTCGCCGTGTCGTTCCTGGGATCCGGGCTCAACGCCCGGGAGCAGGTCGCCGCGGCGTGGTTCGGCCCGAAAGGCTTCGCCGCCGTCGTCTATGGGCTGCTCGTGCTGGACTCCCAGATACCGGCCGCGGACACGGTGTTCCACTTGGTCGCGGTCACCATTGTGCTGTCCATCCTGGCGCACTCCTCCACCGATGTGCTGGTGGCCCGCTGGTTCGACGAACCCGACGAGACTCCCCGCTGGCACCAGACCGACCCCACCACCTGAGCCTCGCCGGT
>JBIOVW010000525.1:0-2602 GCA_044867945.1 Nakamurella sp.
GTGTTGTGAATTGTTCGCTGTGCACCCGGGACCGGTCGAGGCCGAGCGCGACCAGCGTGTCGCGCACCTGTTGGATCATCTGCGGCGGCCCGCACAGGTAGGCGTCGGTGATGTCGGAGGGCCGGAAGGCCCGCCGGGCCAGCTCGCCGATCTTCGCACCGGTGATCCGGCCCGTGAGCAGTGGTTGACCGTGCGGCTCGCTGGTGAGCACGTGCACCACGTGCAGCCGTGGACCGTACCGGTCGACGAGTTCGGCCAGCCGATCGCGGAAGATGATGTCGGAACGGGTGCGGTTCCCGTAGACGAGTGTGCACCTGCTGCCCGGCTCGCCTGCCAGGACGCTGGCCAGGATCGAGATGACCGGTGTGATGCCACTGCCGACGGCCACGCCGAGCAGATGACGCCGGTGCAGCGGGTTGGGTACCGCGGTGAACCGGCCGGCCGGGGGCGCGACGTCGACGACATCCCCGGCGCGCAGGGCCGCGTTCGCCCAGCTGGAAGCACGACCGCCGGGCACTCGTTTGATCGCGATCCGCAGCTCCCCGTCGGCGAGGCCACTGCAGATCGAGTAACACCGGCGGAGCTCGACACCGCCGATCGGGATCCGAAGGGTGAGGTGTTGGCCAGGCAGGAACCGGAACTCGGGCACGAGGGCCGGCGGCACGTCGAAGGCGAGGGAGATGGTGTCCGGGGTCTCACGGCGGATGTGGGAAACGGCGAGTCGACGGAAGCCGTCGCCGGTGCTCGACGCGGGAGCGTCGGCGGTGGTTGCGGGCGGGGTGCGGGCGGCGCTGACGAGGGTGAGCGCGAGAACCAGCCCGCCGGCGGTGGCTACGGTTGCGGTCATCGCCAGGGTCGCAGCATCGGTGCCCGCGGTGACGGCGTGCAGGGTGGCAAGCCAGAACAGCGGGTGGCTGGCCAGATGGACCCGCCGCCACCAGCGGTGGGGAAGGTGCCGGGCCAGCACGGATGTCAGGATCACCGCGACGAGCAGGTAGGCCGCGACGACACCGAAGGCCACCGCCACGGGGCGCCAGCGGGACGCCAACGGCACGAGCAGCTCGATCGGGCCGAAGGGAAGGTAGTCGTCGGCGACCAGGCCGAGCAGGTGCAGCGCGGTGAAGACCACGGCCAGGCCGGCGAGGAACCGGTGCAGGTCGAGCAGCCACGGCCGCCCGAGCCGCCGTCCGGCCGTCCCCGTTCGCAGCATCAGACCCCAGATGACCGTGGCGGTGACCAGCGCCCAGGCGACGAGGCCACCGGCCCTGGCCAGGTACCACCAGATCTGACCGATCATGTCAGCACCTCGGACAGCCCCGATGTTGTGCGCACGGCTCCGTTGCGGGTGACGACGATCGCGGCGGCGTCCGCAAGGTCCGGCGGTATTGCCTCGCCCGCCACGGCTATCGACTTGGTGAGCGCTTCGGCCCACCAGGCATCGGCAGCGAACACGGTGACGGCGGCGACCTCACCGTCGGTCGGCGCGCCGGTCGCCGGGTCGATGAGGTGGTGCACCGGGTGCCCGCCCGCTCTCCATCGACGCTTCAATCGGCTGCTGGTCGCCACCGCCCCGGCCGGCATGCCCACCCGTAGCAGCTCCTGGCCGGGGCGCAGCGGGTGCGGGATCGAGATTACCCAGCCTTCCGACGAGGGCGCCTCGCCACAGGCGCGGAGATCGCCGGCGATGTTGACCATGGCGCTGGTGGCGCCCGCTTCTGTCAGCTCCGCGGCGACGAGGTCGGCGGCAAACCCCTTGCCGATTCCGCCGAGATCGAGCGTCACACCCGCCGGCAGTTGGACGCTCGACGTCGTGGCGTCCAGCACGACGCCGTCGCACCCTGGGGCAGGTCGCGGGGCCGGGCGGCCCGCCGCGCCCACCGCGCGGAGGAGCGCGAAGTCGCGGTCGTAGCCGTGGGCGACGAGCGCCGCATGCACGGTCGGGTCGAACCGGCCACCGGTCCGCCGCCAGCCCTGCAGGGCGTGCGCGACCAGCCGCAGCGTTTCCGGCGACACGAACATCGGTGAGCCGGCGGCGGCGTTGAGCCTGCTGATCTCGCTGGTGTCGCGGAACCGGCTCCACCTGCGTTCGAGGTCGCCGAGCCGGTGGCGCGCCGCGCGGACCAGCGCGGCCGCGTCAGGACCGATCACCACGACGTGGCCGGTTCCGCCCATCGCCGGGAACCGGTCGTCAGCTTGCATGGCTGCTCGTCAGTGCACGTCCGGTGGCGCGGCGGAGCGGGGGTGTCGGGGAGGGCCGCGACGTCGGGGTGCTCGGCGCGGGTGTCACCGAGGCAGCGCTGTCGCCGACCCGGGGTGGGCTGGCCGCGGGCGCGCTGGTGTTGGCCGGCGGCGTGGGCCCGACGACCGTCGCGCCGGCCTCGGCATGGGACGACATGGCGGCCATCAGCGTCACGGTGGGGGCGACGCTGGCGCCGAGCGCGAGGATCCGAGCCCCGGCCGCGGAGTGTCCGGGCCGGCGGGGTGCCGGATCTCGGTCGGTCGTCGGATCAGTCGTCATCGTTGCGCCCCTCCGGATGTGGTCGGTCGGCGGTGGTGTCCGCGCTGTCCTCGTCCGGCTCGTTGGCCACCTGGATGGCGGCGG
>JBIOVW010000526.1:0-2627 GCA_044867945.1 Nakamurella sp.
GCCGGGGTCAGCGTGGCAACGGTCAGCAATGCGATCAACCGGCCGGAGATCGTGACTCCGAAGGTCAGGAACCGGGTCAAGAAGGCGATCCGGGAGCTGGGATACGTCCGTAACGAATCGGCCCGTACCCTGCGCACCGGGCGCAGCGACGAGATCGGCCTGGTCGTGCCCGACGCATCAAGCCCGTTCTGGGGACCTGTGGTGAACGCCGCCGATACCGCGGCCGACGACGTCGACGCGGTGATCAGCCTGTTCAGCAGCCACGGGGACCGCAAGCGCGAGCAGCACATCTTCCAACGGCTGATCAACCATCGGGTTCGCGGCGTGCTGGCGGCCTCCCTGGATCGGGAGACGACCGCTCTCGAGGTGTTCCGATCGGCCGGGATTCCGTTCGCCCTGCTGGCCCAGGGCGGGCGGGCCGGCGACTTCTGCTGCGTCTACAGCGACGACAGGGTCGGGGGCCGCCTGGTCGGGGAGCACCTGATGGAGCTGGGTCACCGCTCCGTCACATTCGTCGGAACCCGGTTCCCCGAACGGCTGGAGGGCATCTCCGGTGCGGTCCGCGCCGCCGGCGGCACGCTCAGCGAGATCAATCCCGATCAGTTGACGTTCGACGACGGCTACCGGGCCGGGCTGACGATCGCCGGTGCGCCGCCCGAAAGCCGGACGACGTCGGTGGCCTGCGCCACCGACATCGTCGCCATCGGCCTGATCCTGGCGCTGACCGAGCAGGGTATCCGGGTACCCGAGGACATCTCGGTGACCGGTTACGACGACATCCAGTTCGCACGGGCCGCGATGGTCCCGCTCACCACTGTGCGTCAGCCGACCGGCGAGATCGGCACCCGCGCCATTCGGCTGCTGAACGACGAGATCGCCGAAGGCGTGGATCATCATCACTCGGCCGTCGTCTTCCATCCGACCCTCACCATCCGCCGGTCCACCGGAGCGGCGCCACGCTGAGACGTTCCCGCGGTTTGGTCACATGACGTGGACGAATGACCAGACCGTCTCCCATCGGAGGATGGGAGACCTGTGCACTGCGGTGCGTGACACGATGAGCGTGTGAATCTGCGTGCCGAGGTCGATCGCTGCCCGGGGGTGCTGCGCCCGCACCCGGCCGCAGACGGCCCCATGCTTCGGGTGCGGATCCCGGGCGGGCGGGTCGGGGCGCCCGCGTTGCGCGCGCTGAGCACGGCGTCCGCGAACTTCGCCGACGGCGACATCCAGTTGACCTCGCGCGCGAACCTGCAGCTGCGGGGCGTGCTGACCGGCGACGGCTCGGCCCTGGCCGGACTCGCCGACGAACTGGCCCTGGCCGGGCTGGTGGCGCATCCGACGCACGAGCGGGTGCGGAACATCCTCTGCTCGCCGCTCACCGGACTGATCGGCGGGCTCGCCGACCTCCGAACCGTGGTCGCCGATCTGGACGACGCATTGTGCGCGACCTCCGAGCTCGCCGAGCTGCCGGGCCCGTTCCTGTTCGCGCTTGACGACGGCCGGGGCGACATCGGCGTGCGCCGGGCCGACCTCGCGGCCGTGGCGGTGGATCGGGCCCGGCTGCGCATCTGGGTAGGTGGACGACCAGGGCCCACGGTGCGCGTCGACCGGGTCGTGCCCACCCTGCTCGAGCTGGCACAACGGTTCCGTCTACTGGCCGCCGACGCGCCCGCCGAACGGCCCGTCTGGCATGTACGGGAGTTGCCGGGCGCGGGAACCGAGCTGCTGGGACACCCGGTCGGGTCCCCCGCACCGCCACCGGCCGGTGGTCCGGTGCCACTCGGCGCGCTCACCCAGGACGACGGCTCGGGTTTGCTGTCCGTGCTCGCGCCGCTGGGCCGGCTGACCGGCCCCCAGGTAACGGCGCTCGGCCGGGCCGCGACCGTCGGCGTCGGCGAGCTGATCGTGACACCGTGGCGGGGCGTGCTGGTCGCCGGCCTGCCGCCGGCGGTCGCACCAACGGTTCTGGCCACCCTGATCCGGGCAGGGCTGGTCGCCGACGACCGCTCGCCCTGGCGCGGGATCACCGCGTGCGCCGGAACCAGGTGCGCCCGGGGCACGGGTGACACCGCCGCACTGGCGGGGCAGGTCGTGGCCGCATCGCCCCGGCCGGCTGCACTGCCGGTGCACATCGTGGCCTGCGTCCGGGCCTGCGGCCGGCCGACCGGGCGGCACGTGCTCGCCGTCCTCGATCGCAGCCGTGCCGAGATCCGATGCGGGTACACGAGCGTCGAGGTCGGCACGGATGATGCTGCGGCGGGCATCGTGGCGTTGCGATCCGGTGCGGCCCGATGATCACCCGACCGCTGCGCCGCTACACCTACTGCTCGGACGGTCCGCAGATCTACCGCGAGTCGTTCGCCATCATCCGCGAGGAGACCGACCTGTCGGGCGTCCCCGCCGACGCCGAACACATCGCAGTCCGGATGGTGCACGCGTGCGGGCAGACCGATCTGCCCAGGGATCTGCTGGTCCACCAGGACTTCGTGACGGCCGGCCGGAACGCACTGCTGGCCGGCGCGCCGGTGTTCGTCGATTCGACAATGGTGGCCGCCGGGGTGACGAGGACTCGGTTGCCGGCCGGCAACGAGGTGGTCTGCCGGTTGCGCGACCACCGGGTCGAGCAC
>JBIOVW010000527.1:0-19108 GCA_044867945.1 Nakamurella sp.
GGTCAGGCCGAGCTCCTTGAGCTTGCGGACGTCCATCTTGAACGGCCTTCTCTCCCGACCCAGCGACGCGGCGAGGTCGGGCGCCCGCACCGCCGGGTTCGCCTCGATCAACCGCAGGAGGGTGCGAGTCCACGGACCGCCCCGCCGCGCCTGGTCCATCCGGTCGAGCACCGCCGCGATCTCGGCGATCTCCTCGGCCGAGGGCAGCGCCGCCCGCAACGCCACCCGCTCGTCCGGCCGGTCGAAGGCCACCCCGATCCGGTAGAGCTGGGTGCCCCGGCCCCGCGCGTTCGCCAGACGCAGGGCGGCCAGCGAGGCCATCCCGGCGCCGCGGGCGTCGTCCTCGGTCAGCGCCGCGTCGTCGACGCGGTCCAGCGAGGTGAACCGGACGACGCCGGCGCCGGTGCGCTGGGTGCCGCCGACCCGGACCCGCGGGGCGTCCCACCGGCGGAACACGGCGGTGACCGAACCGTCGCGGATCCCCTGCGCCACCGTCAATGTCAGCAGCACCGCGCGACACCCTTCACGATTCACCGAGCGGCGCGACTGCCGGGCCGTCGGACGGCAGCCGGACGGTCACCCGCAATCCTCCGTCGGGCACCGGCGCGGCGTCCACCACGCCGCGATGGGCAGCCACCACAGCGCGGACGATCGACAGACCCAGCCCTGTCCCCCGCTGCCCGGTGCGGGTTCGACGGCCCTGCCGGAACGGTTCGAACAGCTCGCTGACCGTGCGGTCGTCGATCACCGGCCCGGACGAGGCGACCTCGAGCACCGAATCCCCGTCGGTCAGGCCGGTGGTCACGGTGATCCACCCGCCGGAGAGGTTGTGCCGCACCGCGTTCTCGACCAGGTTGCCGACCAGCCGACCGAGCAGCGCCGGGTCCCCGGACACCGGGGCGGGATCCGCCCGCACCGAAACGGACAGGCCCCGCTCGGCGACCGTCGCCTCGTTCTCGTGCAGAGTCGGCCGGACCAGATCGGCCAGGTTCACCGCCTGCCGCACGGACACCCCGCGCGCCTGGGTGCGGGCCAGCACCAGCAGCGAGGTGAGCAGCCGGTTCGCCCCCTCGGTGGCCTCCAGCACGACCGCACCCATTTCCCGCAAATCGGCGACGGTCGCCCCTGGGTCGGCGAGGGTGACCTCGACCTCGGTGCGGATCACCGACAGCGGAGTGCGCAGTTCGTGGGAGGAGTTGGCGACGAAGCGCCGCTCGGCGTCGAATGCGGCCTGCAACCGATCGAGCATCTCGTCGAAGGAGTCGGCGAGATCGGCCACCTCGTCCCTGGGCCCGGACAGCCGGATGCGCCGGTCCAGTGACGATTCGGACAGCACCCGGGCGGTCCGGGTCAGCGTGAACAGCGGCCGCAGGGCCCGGCCGATGAGCAGCCAGGACAGCAGCGCACCGGCCAGCACCTGGAGGGGGAAGGCAATCAACCCGACGATCAACACCGTCCGCCGGCCCTGCGCGGCGATCTCGGCGGCTGCCGCCGAGGCGTCCATCAACCGGCCGTTGATCTGCACGACGGTGCCGGTCGGGAACGCTGGTAGCGCCGCCACCACCCGCCCCACCAGCAGGTATGACAGCGCCAGCAGCAGCGCGCCGAAGAGCGCCAGCAGCGCGGTGGACAGCAGGGTGAGCCGCAGCCGCAGGCTCTGGCGTTGCTCGATCGGGCTGCGCCGCCGAACCGGACGGGCCGTCGCGTTCTGCCCGACGCTCACGCCGCCTCCCCCGGGGTCGCCTCGCCGGCTCGGCCACCCCGACAGGGGAACCGGCGACTGTGCCGATGGTTCGCTCGCTGTCGCTCGCTCACCGGCCGGTCAGCCGGCGGCCACGCGGTACCCGGAACCGACGACCGTGTCGATGATCCCGGGCTCGCCGAGCTTGCGGCGCAGCGTCATCATGGTCACCCGGACGGTGGTGGTGAACGGGTCGGCGTTCTCGTCCCACACCCGGTCCAGCAGTTCCTCGCTGGAGACCACCGCGCCGCGGGCGGCCAGCAGCACCTCAAGCACGCCGAACTCCTTGCGGGTCAGATCAAGCGGTTGGCCCGACCTGGTGACCGTGCGCTTGGCCGGGTCGAGTTCCAGGTCGCCGGCCCGCAACACGGGCTTGACGGCGGGGGTGGAGCGCCGGCCCAGCGCCCGGATCCGGGCGACGAGCTCGGGGAACGCGAACGGCTTGGTCAGGTAGTCGTCGGCGCCAAGGGACAGCCCGTCGACCCGGTCCTCCACCCCGGCCGACGCGGTCAGCATCAGCACCCGGGTGGTGTCGGAGGCGCTGACGATCTCGGTCAACACATCGTCGCCGTGCATCTCCGGCAGATCACGATCCAGGACGACCACGTCGTACCGGGTCAACATCGACTTCTGGTGCCCCTCCACCCCGTCGTAGGCGACGTCGACCGCCATGCCCTCGGCCCGCAGACCGCGGGCGATCGCGTCCGCGAGCCGGCGGGCATCCTCGACGACCAGGACCCGCATGCTCTCCCCTGTCGTTGCGCCGGAGTTCGGATGGGCAGTGTGACGCGCCGGTCCTTATCGCTCGGGTGCGACGTCCGACCCGGCGCCCCTGGCCTCGGCCAGGCCGTCGGCGCGGGGCAGGTAGGTGGTCCGCCGCGCGATCAGTTCGGTGATGCCGCGGGCCACGGCCTGGCCGGTCAGACCCAGGTCGACCAGCAGCTCACCGCGCGAGGCGGCCTCCAGGAACTGCTGCGGCAATGCCAGAACGTGGACCGGGATCCCGGTGCCGGACAGCCGGTCGGTGATCGCGGCGCCCACGCCACCGGACCGCCCGCCGTCCTCGACGGTGACGACCAGCCGGTGGCCGGCGGCCAGGTCGGGGATCTCCACCGGCACCGGCAGGACCCAGCGGGGATCGACGACGGTCACCCCGATGCCCTGCGCGGCGAGCAGTCGCGCGGCCTCGACCGCCATCGCGCCGAACGCGCCGACGGCGACCAGCAGGACATCCCGCTCCTGCCCGGCCGGCGGCTCGGCGAGGATGTCGACCCCATGGCCGCCCTCGACGATCTGCCGACGGACGGCGGGCACAGTGCTCGGCACGGCCCCCTTCGGGAACCGCAGCACGGTCGGCTCGTCGGCCACATCGAGGGCCTCGTGCAGCTCCTCGGCGAGCGTCAGCGCGTCACGGGGCGCCGCCACCCGCAGACCCGGCACGATAGCGGCCAGCGACATGTCCCACATGCCGTGGTGGCTGGGGCCGTCCTCGCCGGTCACCCCGGCCCGGTCCAACACCACCGTGACCCCCAGCCGGTGCAGCGCACAGTCCATCAGCAGCTGGTCGAACGCCCGGTTCAGGAACGTCGAGTAGACCGCGACGACCGGGTGCATGCCGCCCATGGCCAGGCCGGCGGCGGAGGTCAGCGCGTGCTGTTCGGCGATGCCGACGTCGAAGATCCGGTCCGGGAAGGCGGTACCGAACGGGGTCAGCCCGGTCGGTCCGCACATGGCTGCGGTGATCGCGACCACGTCGGGCCGCTCGGCGCCGGCCACGACCATCTCCCGGCCGAACACGTGGGTCCAGGTGGTGGTTGTCGCGGCGACGGGCCTGCCGGTCGCCGGGTCGAAGGCGGGCGGCGAGTGCATCTGCTCGGCCTCGTCCGTCTCCGCCGGGTGGTAGCCCTGGCCCTTGCGGGTCACGCAGTGCACGACGACGGGCCCGCGAAAGTTGCGGGCGCCGCTCAGTGCCTGGACCAGCGCCTCGACGTCGTGCCCGTCGACCGGGCCGACGTACTTCAGGCCGAGGTCGGCGAACATGGTCTGCGGCACGAACCAGTCCTTGACCGCCGACTTGGCCGCGTGCAGCGCCGCGTACAGCGGGCCGCCGACGATCGGCGCGCGCGGCAGCGTGTGCTTGACCCGACCGAGCATCCGTTCGTAGCCGGGACGCAGCCGCAGTGAAGCCATCCGCTGGGCCATCCCGCCGGTGGTCGGCGCGTAGGAGCGGCCGTTGTCGTTCAGTACGACGACGACGGGCCGGTCGGCGGCGGCGATGTTGTTCAGCGCCTCCCAGGCCATGCCGCCGGTGAGGGCGCCGTCGCCGATGACCGCGACGACGGTGCGGTCCGTCTCGCCGCGCAGGGACATGGCCTTGGCCAGGCCGTCGGCGTAGGACAGGGAGGTGGAGGCGTGCGAGTTCTCGATCCAGTCGTGTTCGGATTCGGTGCGGTTCGGGTAACCGGACAGACCGTTCCGGGTGCGCAGGGTGTCGAACCGCCCCGCCCGGCCGGTGAGGATCTTGTGCACGTAGGCCTGGTGGCCGGTGTCGAACAGCACCGGGTCGCCGGGTGAGTCGAAGACCAGGTGCAGGGCGACGGTCAGCTCGACGATGCCGAGGTTCGGGCCCAGGTGCCCGCCCCGCTTGGAGGTCTGCTCGACCAGCAGCTCCCGGATGATCGAGGCCAGCTCGGTGAGTTCGGCCGGGCTCATGGTCCGCAAGCGGGCGGGTGACAGGTCCCGCAGCTGCGCCGGTGACGGCCGGCTCGATGTGCCGGGGCGACCCTGCTGTGTCACCGACGCCTCCCTGCTGTCCTGGCCCCTGATTCCCTGACCGTACCGCCACGTTCGCCGATCCGACGACGAGCGGCACGTGTCGTGGACGCCCGACCGACCGGCGGCGTTGGCCCGATCGGGCGGGTTCCCTCTTTCGGGGGCCCCGTCTTCGGATCTGACCTGACGGGCAAAGGGCGGTAGGTTCCGCGGGTGGACGCGACATCAGCCCCGCTCGCCTCGCTGCGCAGCGACGCCGGAGTGCCCGTCGTCGTCGGTCATCGGGGGTGCAGCGCCCGGCTGCCGGAGAACACCCTGACGTCGTTCCTGGCCGCCTGGCACACCGGCGTGACCTGGGTGGAGGCGGACACCCAGCCGACCGCGGACGGTGTGCCCGTGCTGCTGCACGACCGGGACCTGAACCGCACCACCTCCGGGCACGGCCCGGTCCGCGCGGCCCGGCTGCGGGACGTCGCCGCGCTGGCCGTTCGCGGGTATCCCGGGGTGTGGGTGCCACGGCTGGCCGAGCTGCTGGCCATGCTGACCCCGACCCGGGCACTGCTGCTGGAGCTCAAGGGCTACCACACGAGCCAGCAGGTTCGGATGGTGTTGGCCGAGATCGACGCGGCCGGCGCCGTCGATCGGGTCTTGCTGCAGTCGTTCGAGGTGGAGGTGCTGCGTGAGCTGCACCGGGCCGACCCGGAGCGCCCGTTCGGGCTGCTGGTCACGGACCTGGACGCCGACCCGATGGACCGGTGCCGGGATCTCGGCGCCCGCTACTACAACCCCTCCGCCCGGGCCGTGCTCGGCCGGCCCGGTGTCGTGCCGGAGCTGCAGGCCGGCGGCATCGGGGTCGTGTGCTGGACCTCGAATGATCCGAAGGAGTGGGACGCGCTCACCGGGGCCGGGGTGGACGGCATCATCACCGACACTCCCGCCGAACTGCTGGCCCTGCAGCGTCGGGCGCGCGCGGGCTGAATCCGATCAGAACGGAGTCGGCGCCGAAGGCGTTCAGGCGCAGGCCCGGCGCGCCCGGTGCTGGTCGCAGGCGACGGTGAACGCGCAGGTCATCGATTCGGCCGCGGTGAGGATGCGCACGGCCATGTTCAGCGACACGGACTCGGGTACGTCAACCGCCAGCATCGGCGGCTCGAGGCCACTACGCACGTCGGCGCCGAGCGCCGCCAGCTCCCGGACGACCGGGACGAGTTCGTCGTCGGTGGCCGCCATCACGTGCAGGGTCGAGTGCCCACCGCGGCTGACGATGACGCCACCGACGTAGCCGATGCCGTCGTGATGCACCCGGACGATGTCGCCGCGGGACAGATTGGTGACGAACCAGGGCACCCCGACGATCTCGGCAAGATCGTGCGCGATGAGCACGGCGTCGACACTTTCCGCAGGGTAGGGCGGCCATTCGTCGTCGTCGATCAGGGGAAACATCACGTCAACGACGACCGGATCGCCACCGGGCGTGAGCGTGGGAACCGAATCCGTGTGCGAAAGAGTGGCATCCACGACGGTTGGGCGGACATCCGCTGACATAGTCATACAAAACTCCTCGACGGGCCTTACGGCAAGTGTTCGCGACGCACGAAAGAGCACCGTGGGTGCGCTGCGGATACATACGCGCTGACCCGCGCGACGGTTCTCGGGCGGATTCCCGTCGGACGGTTCAGCGGGCTTCGCCGTCGGGAACGAACCGGGCCACGCACTCGACGTGGTGGGTCTGCGGGAACGTGTCGAAGGCCCGCAGCCCGGCCAGCCGGTAGCCGCCGGCCAGCAAGGCGGCGGTGTCCCGGGCCAGCGCGGCCGGGTCGCAGGCGACGTAGACGATGACGTCCGGGCGCCGCTGAGCCAGCAGCGCGCACACCCGGGGCCCCGCGCCGCTGCGCGGCGGATCCAGCACCACCGCGGCCACGGCGGGTTCCAGGTCGGGCAGCACGTCCTGGACGTTCCCGGTACGCACGCTCGTCCCGGGGTGTCCGGCAAGGTTGTCGACCGCCAGGGCGGCGGCCCGCTCGTCGGACTCGACGCAGACCACTGATCCGGTATCGCCGACCACCCCGGCCAGCACCTCGGCGAACAGGCCCACCCCGGCATACAGATCCCACGCGGTGCGCCCGGCCAGGCCGACTCCGTCCAGCGCCTCGCGCACGACCTGCGCCAGCATGTTCGCAGCCGCCAGGTGCGGCTGCCAGAAGCCGTCCGCCGCGACCGCGAAGTCGCGGCCGACCGCGTGCTCGGTGATGACCGGGCTCTCCGGCGCCGACCGGCTCGGCCAGCAGGCCGTCACCCGACCCTCGGTGGCCTGCGCGAGCACCACCTCGGGCAGCGGATCCGGGGCGCGCCGCGAGTTCCGCCGTAGCCGCCTGCCCGAGTCCGGTGGCGGCTGTGTCCTGACCCATGGCGGCACGTCCACCGTGTCGACGGCGGCGTTCACCGCGGGCCGGGCGATCAGGCAGGGCTGCCGCTGGTTGATCGCGACCACCCGATGCGATCGGACGCCGCGCGGCCCGATCCGACCGCGTGGGTCGAGCGCCCACCGCACCCGGCTGCGCCAGCCGAATCCGTCGCCGGGCAGCGGCTCGACCGGCACCTGGACGGCAATCCCGGCCAACCGCCGGAACTGCTCGGCCACCACGGCGGCTTTCAGTTCCCGCTGCAGGTCGATTGCGGCGTGCTGGAAGTCGCAGCCGCCGCATCCGCCGGGCCCGAAGTGGGAGCAGGGCGCTTCGACCCGCCGGGGGTCGGCGACCAGCACCCGCATCACCTCGCCGCGGCAGAAGGAGCCCCGGCGGGCCTCGGTGATCCGCACCACCGCCCGCTCCCCGGGCAGCGCCAGTCGCACGAAGATGACCCGGCCGTCGAACCGGGCCACGCAGTGACCGCCGTGCGCGACCGCCCCGATGTCCACCTCCACCTCGACCCCGGGGGCGAGGTCGTCGGCGCGCGGATCGGGATTCACTCGTCCCCGTAGCGGACGCTGAAGGACCCGGTGTCGGCGGCCCCCTCCGGCGGGGTCAGCGAACCGGGCGTCGTGCGGCCGCGGAGGTAGGGAGCGCGCTCGGCGCGCTGCCGGATCCGCTCGTCGAGCGCCTCCGATGAGGACAGCTGCCACGGCACCGAGGTGACCATCACGCCCGGGGTGAACAGCAACCGACCCTTCAACCGCAGCGCGGACTGGTTGTGCAGCAGGTGCTCCCACCAGTGCCCTACCACGTACTCGGGGATGAAGACGGTGACGACGTCGCGGGGTGCGTTCTTGCGGGTGCGGCGAACATAGTCCAGCACCGGCTTGGTGATCTCCCGGAACGGCGAGTCGATGACCTTCAGCGACACCGGGATCTGCCGGTCCTCCCATTCCCGGGCCAGGTCCGCGGTGTCCTCGGGGTCGACGTTGACGGTGACCGCCTCCAGGTTGTCCGGACGGGTGGCCCGGGCGAACGCCAGGGCCCGCATGGTCGGCAGGTGCAGCTTGGACACCAGCACGATCGCGTGCACCCGGCTGGGCAGCACCATGTCGTCCTCGTCGGCGGCGATCTCCCGGGCCACCCGCTCGTAGTGCCGGCGGATCGCCCGCATGGTGAAGAAGATGATCGCCATGGCCAGGATCGCGAGCCACGCCCCGGCCAGGAACTTGGTGACCAGCACGATGATCAGCACGACACCGGTGAAGCAGAAGCCGATCGCGTTGATCGTCTGGCTGCGACGGTAGCGATGCCGCGCGGCCGGATCCCGTTCGGTGCGCAGCAGCTTCTGCCAGTGCCTGATCATGCCGAGCTGGGAAAGCGTGAACGAGACGAAGACGCCGACGATGTAGAGCTGGATCAACGCGGTGACGTCCGCCTGGAACGCGATGATCAGGATCAACGCGATGACGGCCAGGAACACGATGCCGTTGGAGAACGCGAGCCGGTCGCCGCGGGTGTGCAATTGGCGGGGCAGGAACCGGTCCTGGGCCAGGATCGAACCGAGCACCGGGAATCCGTTGAACGCGGTGTTGCAGGCCAGCATCAGGATCAGGCCGGTGGTGAAGGAGACGATGTAGAAGCCCAGCGGGAAACCGGCGAACACCGTCTCGGCGATCTGCGCGATCAGCGTCTTCTGGTAGTAGCCCTCGGGCGCGCCGATCAGCTGGGTCGCCGGGTCGTCGGCGTACTGGACACCGGTGTAGAGGGTCAGCAGCACCAGACCGATCATCATGCTGACCGAGAGCGCCGCCATCATCGCCAGCGTGGTCGCCGCGTTGCGCGACTTGGGCTTGCGGAATGCGGGCACGCCGTTGGAGATGGCCTCCACCCCGGTCAGCGCGGCCGAACCGGACGAGAAGCTGCGGAGCAGCAGGAACACCAGGGGCAGCCCGGTGAGCGCATGTTCGGCCTGCATGTGGAAGGACGCGCTCTCGGCCCGCACGTCCGCACCGATCACGAACTCGATCAGGCCGGTGAGCATCATCGCCGCCATCGAGAGGATGAAGGCGTAGACGGGGATCGCGAACGCGGCACCGGATTCCCGAATGCCCCGCAGGTTCGCCGCGCACACCAGCACGATGATCAGCAATGAGAACCAGACCGGGTGTTCGCCGACGATCGGGATGGCCGAACCGATGTTGGCCACCCCGGACGCGGTCGACACGGCGACGGTCAGGATGTAGTCGACCAGCAGGGCGCTGGCCACCACCAGTCCGAAGGTGGGCCCGAGGTTCTTGGTGACCACCTCGTAGTCGCCGCCGCCGCTGGGATAGGCGTGCACGTTCTGCCGATAGGAAGCGACAACGACGATCATCACCAGCGACACCAGACCGGCGACCCACGGCGAGTACGCGTAGGCGGCCAGACCGGCCACCGAGAGCACCGCGAAGATCTCCTGCGGGGCGTAGGCCACGCTGGACAGGGCGTCGGAGGCGAAGACCGGCAACGCGATCCGCTTGGGCAGCAGGGTGTGCGCCAGCTTGTCGCTGCGGAAGGGCCGCCCGACCAGCAAACGCTTGGCGGCCGTGGTCAGCTTGGACACACTTCGGGAGCCTACGGCGACCCGATCATCGCCGACACGGGGCCGGGCGCAGGAAGCGCTGATCGCCCCGCATGCCTTCGCGGGTGCGCGAACGGGCGGCGGGACCAGGTTGTAGGTTTCGTGGTGACCGGGGCGCCCACGAGCACCTCCTGTCCCGGCGACCGGGTCCTGGGCCGCCGACGGAGTGGGCGGCCGCGGCGTCCGCCATCATCGAAGGGGCAGCCCGCGTGCACATCGTGATCATGGGTTGCGGCCGGGTCGGGTCCTCACTGGCCCGGCAACTGGGCCGCGCCGGCCACTCGGTCGCGGTCATTGACCGGGATCCGGCCTCGTTCCGCCGGCTGGGAAGCGAGTTCCACGGCCAGCAGGTGACGGGCATGGGGTTCGACCGGGACGTCCTGCTGGCCGCCCGGATCATGGAGGCGCACGCCTTCGCCGCCGTGTCCTCGGGTGACAACTCCAACATCATCGCCGCCCGGGTCGCCCGCGAGCAGTTCAATGTGGAGACCGTCGTCGCACGCATCTACGACGCCAAGCGGGCCCAGGTGTACGAGCGGCTCGGCATCCCGACGGTGGCCACGGTGCCGTGGACGACCGACCGACTGCTGCGGATGATCATCCCCGAGGGGTTGATCAGCGAGTGGCGGGACCCCTCCGGCACGGTCACGATCGTCAATCTGCCCTACCACCGGCACTGGATCGGTCGGGCGCTGACCGAGTTGGAGGGGGCGGTGGGCGTGCACGCCGCGTTCGTCGTGCGGTTCGGCCGGGGCCTGCTGCCGTCGACCGAGACCGTCGTTCAGGACGGCGACCTGATCTACGCCTCGGTGCTGTCCCGTGACATCCACGACGTGGCCGACAAGGCCGCGATCTCCCCGGTGGACGGGCTGTAATGCGCATCGCCATCGCGGGTGCCGGGTCGGTGGGTCGTTCGATCGCCGGTGAGCTTGTAGAAAATGGCCATCAGGTGATGTTGATCGACCGGGACCCGGAGGCGATCAAGCCCGGCCGGATCGAGGCCGCCGAATGGGTCCTCGCCGACGCCTGCGAGGTGTCCCTGCTGGAGGATGCCGGCCTGCAGACCTGCGACGTGGTGATCGCCTGCACCGGTGACGACAAGGTGAACCTGGTGGTCGCGCTGCTGGCCAAGACCGAGTTCGCGGTCGGCCGGGTGGTGGGCCGGGTGAACGACCCGCGGAACGAGTGGCTGTTCACCGACGCGTGGGGCGTGGACGTCGCGGTGTCCACGCCGCGCATCCTGGCCGCCCTGGTTGAGGAGGCGGTGTCCGTCGGTGACCTGGTGCGCCTGTTCACCCTTCGACAGGGTCAGGTGAACCTGGTCGAGGTGACCCTCCCGCCCACCACCGGCATCGCCGGCCGGCCGGTGCGGGATCTGAAGTTGCCCCGGGACGCCGCCCTGGTGACGATCCTGCGCGGCGGCCGGGTGATCGTGCCGCAGGCCGACGAGCCGCTCGAACCCGGTGACGAGTTGCTGTTCGTCGCCTCGACGGAGGTGGAGGGTCAGGTCCGCGAGGCGCTGCGCTGACAATTCGCCGCACAGGGGAGTGCTCAGTCCCGACGGGCGTCCCGGAACGGCAGCCGCAGCCGGCGCTCGGGTTTCGCGACCCCCAGTTCGCGCAGCAGATCGGCGGGCTTGGGGTTCACCCGCACCCTCCCGTCGAGCCCGACCACGGTCGGGACGGTTTCGTCGCCGTCGTTCACGGAGCGCACGAAGGCGGCCGCTTCCGGATCGGCGCGGATGTCCCGCCGGTCGTAGTCCACACCCGCCACCCGCAACCGTCGTTCCAGGATCCAGCAGTAGCCGCAGCGGTCCCGCCGGTACACGATGATGCGATCTCCCATGTGCCCGATCCTGCCCTTTCACCGCGCCCCGCTGGACCATATTTCGGACGGTCAGGCAGAATCCGGACGCCCCGGTCCTGCCTTCCGCAGGTGCTGGATCCGCTCCCGCCAGGACACACCTTCGGGCCAGGTGCCCCTGGCCACGATCAGCACGCTGACCGCGATCGCGACGATGAACAGCGGGTACCCCATGATCAGCCGGAACGCGGCCAGCCAGCCCACCTGATCGGTGTCGTACAGGTAGTTCTGCACCAGGTACCGGACGGCGAAGACGACCACCCAGACGAAGGTGGCCCAGTCGTACCGGCGGACCAGCGCCCCGTTCTTGCGCCAGGCCACGCCGCGTCCGTTGATGGCCTCCCAGATGACGCCGATCAGCGGCCAGCGCACCACGATCGACAGCAGCAGCGCGCCGCCGTAGAGCAGGTAACTCCAGATGCCGAGCAGGAAGTAGCCCTTGGCCGAGTCGGTGCGGTAGGCGATGTAGGCGGCGACGCCCACCCCGAACAGCCCGCCGATGGCCTGGGTGACCGGGCGCTTGCGGGCGATCCGCAGAATCGCGATGACCACCGCGGCGGCGACGGCGGCACCGATTCCCCAGCCGAGTCCGCCGATGGCATTGGCGACGATGAAGACGACGACCGGCAGCCCGGAGTCGATCATGCCCATCGGCCCACCCATCTGTTCCCAGATGGTGGGCAGCTTCCGACGCTCGGGCTCGTCGGGGTGGACGTCGTCTGGCGGTTCAGGAGGGTCGGTCGGGTCGGAATCCGCGCCGCGCGGCTCGGGGTGGGTCACGCCAGAACCCTTTCGGAGCGGCCTCGCGGGCTCGGCCACCCCGCCACTGCACTCATGCGTGCGCCGGCAGCAGGTCGTAATCGGGGTTGTAGATCACCTTGCGCCCGTCGCGAATGGCGACGCGCCCGCGCACCTTGATCGTTCGTCCCGGTTCGATACCGGGGATCGAGCGCCGCCCCAGCCAGATCAACTGGACCCCTTCGGTGCCGTCGTACAACTCGGCCACCAGCGTCGCCAGCGAGTCGGTGGGCCGTAGGTCGACGTACCGCAACCGACCCTGCAGTCGGACCATTTCGCCCTGGCAGCAGATCTGCGCACGGACCGCGCCCGAGGCGTCGACCTCGTCGCTGAGCCGGGCGGCGTCGACCTCGTCGTCGTCCCGGGTGAGCTTGCGCAGCCAGGTGGAGAACGATCCCGCCATGGCCGTCCCTCCTGTCGTTCGGCCCGCACTTGCCTCGGTACGACGCGGCGACCCATGCTGCCGCATCGCGTCAATCGAGGGTAACTCCGCCGGCCGCCGCGGCGTCCCGGCGAAGGACCGCCGCGATGTCCGGCGGACGGTAACCCGGGCCCTTGAGGATCTTGCCGTCCGCCCGGCGGACGGGGCGGCCGTCCGCGCCGAGCTTGGTCATGTTGGAGGCGTGCACCTCGTCGAGTACCGCGTCCAGGTCGATGCCGTAGACATGGGCGGTGCCGTAGGCGACGTACACGATGTCGGCCAGTGCGTCCGCGACTCCGACCAGGTCACCGACTCGCGCGGCGTCGGCCAGTTCCCGGACCTCCTCCTCGATCAGCGCCTGGCGCAGCAGGGCCTGTTCCGGGCCGACGGTGGCGGTCGGCACGTCCCGGATCGGCAGGCCGTACGCCCGGTGGAAGTCCCCCACCTGGCTGCGCGCCCGGCTCGCACCGGACACCACCGCCGGCTCTGTGTCGTCGATCACCGGTTCCATTCAGCAGAACTCCGTCCGGTCGATGACGGTCGGTCAGACACAATCCACGCAGATCAGCCGCCCGCCGTTGTCGGTCGCGAGGCGACTGCGGTGTTGCACCAGGAAGCACACCGAGCAGGTGAACTCGTCGGCCTGCTTGGGGATCACCTTGACCGTCAGTTCCTCCCCGGACAGGTCGGCGCCGGGCAGCTCGAAACTCTCCGCGGTGTCGCCCTCATCGACGTCCACCGCGGACGATTGCGCCTCGTTGCGGCGGGCCTTCAGTTCCTCAAGCGAATCCTCGGACGGTTCGTCGGATTCACTCCGTCGTGGAGCGTCGTAGTCGGTAGCCATTTTCTTCTTTCCTCACCCCGGGATGGCCCCAGGTTGCGTCTGCTCCGCTTGCTGCGACCCGGGTAACGCATCCGACCCCCGATTTGTGCCCGAAGCGGTCGCCGTCACACCCTGGCGCGTTCGCCGTCCACAGCCCGCCGGAGGGATCACCGCTGGCCCCCGCCGTTGCGATCGGCGCGCGCAGAGTAGCCGATACCCCGGGTTTGGTCGAGCGGGGGTCGGCCACCGGGTCGGCGTGGCTTTACCCTGGTTCCATGTCGCGGCGGCCATGATGGCGTCGGCCGCCAATGAACGACACCCTCATACCCGGGCCGGCCGGGGGTACGGGACGGAGCGGCCGTCGGCCGTCATCACAGTGAGAAGGGTCTTCCAGCGGTGAGTCGCGAATCCGCGCCCGATCGATATCGACGGCGTCATTACCTGCCCGTGGCGATCGTGTTGACCGCGCTGTTCGTGGTGTCGCTGATCGTGTGGTTCCCCAGCCTGCGCGAGAGTGCGGCCGACAGCGGCGCCTGCAATGCTCCCGGCCCCGCGCCGGTGATCACCGCCCCCACCACGCGCAACTCGGCCGAGCCGTCCGGATCCGCCGGCGCCGCGGCGCCGAGGACGACCGCGAGCCCTACCACGTCCACGTCGACCTCCCCGCAGGTCGAGACGTCGCTCGGCGCCTACACCGACCACGCGAGCCTGGCCGACGTCCGCCCGGCGAACCCGTCGACCGTCCTGCTGACCGTCTACAACGCCAGCACGGTGCGCGGCCGGGCCAAGGCCGTCGCGGACGAGCTGCGGGCCGCCGGGTTCGAGTCGATGCTGGCCAGTGCCAACGACCCGCTCTACCCCGCGGCCGACCTCAAGTGCGTCGCCCAGATCCGGTTCGGTCCGGCCGGCGCCGCCGCGGCCCGGACGGTGCTGCTCGTCGCGCCCTGCGCGCAGCTCGTCGTCGACTCACGGATCGACGACTCGGTGGATCTGGCCCTGGGCGGACGGTACCTCTACGACTCGGTGAGCCAGGACGTCAAGGAACAGCTGAAGGCGATCAAGGACGCGGCCACTCCGCCGGCCGTCATCGAGGGGCAGACCGCCGCGGTCAAGCCGCTGCCGCCGATCCCGGCCCTGCCGGCCGCCAACTGCGCAACCTGAGCCCGAGTGCCATCGAAACCTCCGTCGACCCTGCCATGCCGGGCCGATTCGCACCGACCTGCCGGTTCCGAATCGAATCAGTACGATTTCGACTGCCCAGCCGTCCACGCCAGATCGGGCGGCCCACCCGATCGGCGAGGAGCACGCGTGGCAACCAACCAGCCAGACATCGCTTTCGGCATCGACATCGGTGGCACCGGCATCAAGGGTGGCGTGGTCGACCTGCGCGGCGGTGTGCTGGTCGGCGAACGGTTCCGGCTGCCGACGCCGAGGCCGTCCACACCGCAGGCGGTGGCCGAGACCGCCGGACAGGTCGCCGCACATTTCGACTACTCGGGTCCGTTCGGGGTCGACTTTCCCGGGGTCGTGCTGGGCGGGGTGGTACAGACCGCCGCGAACGTGGACAAGGGCTGGATCGGCACGTCGCTGAAGGAGGCGATGGAGCCGCACCTGCCCGGACCGGTCACGGTGCTCAACGACGCCGACGCGGCCGGCCTGGCCGAGGCCCGCTACGGCGCCGGCCGCGGCATCCACGGACTGGTCATAGTGGTCACCTTCGGCACCGGCATCGGCATCGCGCTGATCAATGACGGAAAGCTGGTGCCCAACGCGGAGCTGGGGCACATCGAGCTCGACGGGTACGACGCCGAGACCCGCGCCGCCGCCTCGGCCCGGGAGCGGGACGGGCTGAGCTGGGAGCAGTGGGCCAAGCGGGCGTCCAAGTATCTGCGCCACCTGGAGAACCTGCTCTGGCCGGAGCTGTTCATCCTCGGCGGCGGCATCTCCAAGAAGCCGGCGAAATGGGTGCCGCTGCTTCGCAACAGGACCCCGACCGTCGTCGCGCAGCTGATCAACAACGCCGGCATCGTGGGTGCGGCGCTGGCCGCGAGCGAGGCACAGGCAGCCGAACCTTCCGCCGGGGAATCACCGGCCGAATCCACCCAGGCGCTGATCCTCGATTGAGCGAGGCTTGCCGAGCGAATCGGCAACACAGGGCCGACACACCGCGGGACGACCGAGCTTGCGAGGTGTCCTGCGATGGGGTCGGCTGAGTGATCGGCCCGCCGGGCGGGCGGGCCGCGACCGGTGCTCGCCACGGTGCGGCACGGCGGGGCACCCGATCGATTCGGTCGTGGTGGTGATGCACCGTGGTTACACTGGAACGGTCGCTTTCCGGCAGGACCACGGTTCTCGAGTTCGGATCCATCGCGTCGGTCAGCTGAGGCTGCACATCGGCGTGAGCGGATTGCGAACCGCCAGTCTATGCGGCTCGTTGACGCGAAAGGGCATCAGTGGCAGGCGCAGCAACCTCCCCCAGTTCGATCCGTCCCCGACGATCGGAACCGGACAGCACCGGACCGGTCGCCGGGACCGCGGCGAAGCCAACGGACCCTGCGGTCGAGTCCGCCGACCTGGAGACCGTCGAGGAGGCCCCCGATGAGGATCTCCTGGTCACCGACGACGTCGAGCTGATCGACGTCGAGGTGGACGCTGACGCCGGTGCTCCCGAGCCCGACGTCCTGGTGGTGGGTGTCGTCGAGGTCGACGCCGACGAGGACGACGAGGAAGAGGAGGATGCCGCCGCCCCGGCGGTGGCCAAGGCCAAGCCGGCCGGCAAGGACGCACCGGCGCAGGCCGGCGAGTCCGAGGACTT
Source organism: Nakamurella sp. (assembly GCA_044867945.1). Lineage (GTDB taxonomy): Bacteria > Actinomycetota > Actinomycetes > Mycobacteriales > Nakamurellaceae > Nakamurella. Next base: position 16,268 of record JBIOVW010000527.1, read on the forward strand.
CACCTGGGACGACGAGGAGGAGTCCGAAGCGCTCAAGCAGGCGCGCAAGGACGCCGAGCTGACCGCCTCGGCCGACTCCGTCCGCGCCTACCTCAAGCAGATCGGCAAGGTCGCTCTGCTCAATGCCGAGGAGGAGGTCGACCTCGCCAAGCGCATCGAGGCGGGCCTGTACTCCACGGAACGGATGCGGCAGTTCGAGGAGGCCGGGGAGCGACTGCCCAATCAGATGCGCCGCGACCTGCGCTGGATCAAGCGGGACGGCGAGCGGGCCAAGAACCACCTGCTCGAGGCGAACCTGCGACTGGTGGTCTCGCTGGCCAAGCGCTACACCGGCCGCGGCATGGCGTTCCTCGACCTGATCCAGGAGGGCAACCTCGGCCTGATCCGGGCGGTCGAGAAGTTCGACTACACCAAGGGCTACAAGTTCTCCACGTACGCCACCTGGTGGATCAGGCAGGCGATCACCCGGGCGATGGCCGACCAGGCCCGCACCATCCGCATCCCCGTGCACATGGTCGAGGTCATCAACAAGCTCGGCCGGATCCAGCGCGAGCTGCTCCAGGACCTGGGGCGCGAGCCCACTCCGGAGGAGCTCGCCAAGGAAATGGACATTACGCCCGAAAAGGTGCTCGAGATCCAGCAATACGCTCGCGAGCCGATCTCGCTGGACCAGACCATCGGCGACGAGGGCGACTCGCAGCTCGGCGACTTCATCGAGGACAGCGAAGCGGTTGTGGCCGTGGACGCGGTGTCGTTCACGCTGTTGCAGGATCAGTTGCAGGCCGTCCTGCAGACGCTGTCCGAGCGGGAGGCGGGCGTGGTGCGGCTCCGCTTCGGCCTGACCGACGGTCAGCCGCGCACGCTGGACGAGATCGGCCAGGTCTACGGTGTCACCCGCGAGCGGATCCGGCAGATCGAGTCCAAGACGATGTCCAAGCTGCGGCACCCGTCGCGATCGCAGGTCCTGCGGGACTACCTGGAGTAGAACCGCCGAATGCCCGGCGGAATCCCCGGAGACCAGAACCGACCGGCCGCCTTGAGAACCCGCAGCGCGGCCAGTGTTACCCAGGGGTTCGGACGAGTGCGTCCAGTCGGCCCCCACGCCACCGAATCGACGTTCGAACCCGTTGTCGCCACTCGGTACCACCTGGCGTGCGCCGGCCACCCGCCGGCCGGCAGGCGGAACCGCTCGAGAAGATCCAGCGCCCGCGAGCACCGCACGTCCGTCACGAAGCCCCCTTCGGCGAGCGCGGTGAGCCCGGCGAGCAGGTCGTAGTGCCAGTAGGCGGGGTAGTGCAGCGCTACGACCGCGCGGTTGATCGGCTCACCCGTCGACCGACGAAACGCGACTTCCCGATCGAGGAAGAAGCCGGCCGCGCGCGCCGTTTCCTCCGGGCGGTCGCCGAGTGCGGCCAGCCCGCGCAACGGCAGAAAGCTCTCGTTGACCGACGACATCCGCGCGGCGGGTCGACGATCGCAGTTCCATCCCCCGTCGGGCCATTGCCAGTCGCAGAGGCGATCGGCCAGAACCGGCACGCGCCGGTCGGCGGCGCGACCGAGGCGAAGGACGGCGAACAGCGCCCCGCCCTGCTGTGACGCACACCGTCGCGGCTTGCCCGCGACGACGGGCACGAAGCGATCTGCCGAGGACACCCTGGTCACCTCGCGGTCGAGCAGGTAGCGGGGGGCCGTCCAATGGGCCAGACTCTGCTCGATCAAGACGTCCACCCGCGCGTCGTCACCGGGGTGCCCCAGGTCGGCGAGGTGCAGCAGCACCCAGTGGGCGCCCTGCCACTTCCCGTAGGTGTGTGCGCCGCTGCGCACACAGCCCTCCAGCAGTGCCGAGACCCGGGCCGAGCTGCGGATCGATGCGGCCAGCGTCCGCATGGCCGCCGCGGACGGGTCCTCGTCGAGGAGGTCGCGCCGCACGAGATACCGCAGCGAGGGATCATCCGCCTCGAGCAGCGCATCGATCTCCGCGACGAATCGGCCGGCCACGAAACCTCCCGGATCGAAACGGTCAGGGTCGCAGGCTGGGGGCCGGTCAGGCGCCGGCTTGTCCGGGTATCACCAGGTCAGAGTGAGCGCCGTCGCCGGGATGGCCAGGAGCGCAGCGGCGACGGCGACGATCATGACCCGCGCGGCGCCGGGCAACGGATCGGGGTCGGCGAGCCGACGCACTCGGTCGGTGATGCTGGTGCCCGAGCCCTCCACCTCCCACGTCGGTTGCACGCCGGGTGCGCTGCGTCGCTCAAGGCCGACCCTGGTCAGCGCGGAGGCGAGCGCGCCCGGTGACGACCGGCCGGCCGCCACGTCGTCGGCGAGCATCTCGGTCAGCTCGCCGACGGAACGGCCGGCGTCCCGGACGCCCCGCACCCGGCCGAACGCGGCCACCCAGGACTGGAACGGCATGATCAGGATGTCGTGCCGGGCCCGCAGGTGCGCGCGTTCGTGCTCCATCACCGCCGCCAATTCGGGGGGGCTGAGCAGCTCGAGCAGGCCCGTCGACACCACCAGCCGCGAGTGCAGTCCGGGCAGGGTGTAGGCGACCGCGCTGCGGTGGTCCATCACCCGCACCTGGTACCCCGCGCCCAGCGGAACCTGAGCCGGGATCGGCCGGCTGACCAGGTCGAGCATCCTGCGGTGCAGGCGCCGCCGGGAGACGGTCCGCCACGCCGTCCGGGCGAGCTGGGTCAGGAGCACCGCGGTGACGACAACGGCGGCCAGTCCGCAGGCGACGCGCCACATAGGCGCGGGCACGGTGCCGCTCAGCAGCGTCGACCACCAGCCGACGGCGGCCCCGGCCAGGGTGTGCCCGGACGGTTCGACGGCCAACAGCAC
>JBIOVW010000528.1:0-2338 GCA_044867945.1 Nakamurella sp.
AGGCCGAGTCCATCATCAACGAGGCGGACTTCGAAGCGGGTGCCGGCGCGTCGCTGTCGGAGTCCGTGCTGGCCTGCGTCTCCGACTCCTCCGCCGACGACGTGATCGTGATCAGCGGCGAGTCCGAGTTCACCGTCACCGATCCGGCCCTGGCGCAACGGATCACCCAGCTGTCCAGAAAGGGGGCCTAGCCATGTCCTCGCACCGCGAAGCACCCGAGATCTCCAAGGATCCGGTCGCCGACAACACCGACGTGTACGCCTTCGTCTCGCCGGATCGACCGGACACCGTCACCATGATCGCCAACTTCATCCCGCTGCAGAGCCCGCAGGGCGGTCCCAACTTCTTCGAGTTCGGTGACGACGTTCGGTACGCCATCCACGTGAGCAACGCCGGCGACGCCCGGGCCGACGTCAGCTACTACTTCCACTTCACCACCCAGGTGCGGAACCCGAACACCTTCCTCTACAACACCGGTCCGATCACCAAGATCGCCGACAAGACCTGGAACCGGCCCCAGTTCTACTCCGTCATCCGGCGGGAGCGGGGCCACGGGCCGGAGATCCTGGCTCGCGGACTCGCGGTGCCGCCCGTCAACGTCGGGGTCCGGAGCACGCCGAACTACGCCCACTTCACCGCCGACGCCACCTACCAGCTCAAGGGCGACCGGCGGGTCTTCGCCGGCCAACGCGCCGAGGGCTTCTTCGTCGACCTGGGCAGCATCTTCGACCTCGGCACGCTCCGGCCGTTCCAGGCCGCGCACCTCATTCCGTCGGCGGCGGCGGTCGGGGTGAACGGGACCCAGGGGCTCAACGTGCACACGATCGCCCTGCAGGTCCCGATCACCGACCTGACCCGGACCGGGCGGCCACCGACGGACGTGTTCGACCCGGCGGCCGTGATCGGGGTCTGGGCCAGCGCGAGCCGGCGGCGGGTCAGGATGTTCGACGAGCGCACCGGACGGAGCCGCAGCTCCGGCCACTACCGCCAGGTGTCCCGGCTCGCCAACCCGCTGTTCAACGAGGTCATCGTGCCGATGGGCCGCAAGGACCGGTGGAACGCCACCGATCCGCACCAGGACAGCGAGTTCGCCAAGTACGTCTCCGACCCCGAGCTGGGTCGGCTGCTGCCGGTGCTCTATCCGGGTGTCTTCCCGAAGCTGGCGGCGTACCAGAAGCCACGGGCGGATCTGCTGGCGATCCTGCTGACCGGCATCCCGAAGGGCGTGGTGCCCGGGTTCCAGAACTTCACCGGGACCACCCAAGCCGACCTGATCCGACTCAACGTGGCGGTGCCGCCGGCCGCCAAGCCGAATCCGCTGGGTCTGGTCGCGGGCGATCCGGCCGGCTTCCCGAACGGGCGGCGGGTGTTCGACGACGTCGTCACCGTCGAGCTGCGGGCGATCGCCGGCCTGACCATCCCCTTGGTCGATCCGAGCTTCACCCCGGACGCGGCAGCGGCGGCGGTCACCGACGGGACGTCGAACACCAACGCGCCGTTCCTGGCCTCGTTCCCCTACCTGGGGACGCCGGCCGGCGGCTTCCAGAGCCTGCCGGGCACACCCAAGGTCTGAGGGGTTCCGACGATGGAGAACCCGTACGCCGGGCAGGGTCCGGTGTTGCTGGACATCGGCGGGGACATCGGCGCGCTGGTGGTGACCATGCCGGCCGAGCTGGCCGGTGCGGAGGTCGAGATCGGCCGACTCGGACACGGTCGTGGTCGTGAGGTGAGTCACGGCCACCACCGTCCGCACGTCGCGGTGGTCGCCCGGCCGGTGCTCGACGGCGTGATCCACTCGCTGGTCTTCGCCGAGCTGCCTGAGGGCGACTACGACCTCTACCGGCGCCCGGACGGCCCGGTCGAGCTGACCGTCTCGATCGTGGGAGGAACCGTGACTGAGGAGGCCTGGCCGGACTCCGGGAGTGGGTAGCCTGCCTCGGTGACCTGGGGCGTGCTGCTGGCGTGGCTGACCTAGGTCGCGTACGGAGTGGTGTCGGCCATCGTGCCGGTGGTCAACGCAGAGCTCTACGTGTCGGTGTCTCAGGTCTCGGCCGTCGCGGGTGCGGTGCCGGTGGCTGTCGGGGTCGGCATCGGCCAGACGATCGGTAAGTGCCTGCTCTTCTACGGCGTCCGGCGCGGCCGACAGTTCCGGGTCGTCCGCGAGCACCGGGAGAAGGTGCAGGACCGGCCGCGGGGGCGGCTGCGGCAGTCGTTGCGCGACGCCATCCAGTTCCTGCTCCGGCTGGTCGGCACCAAGCGGTGGGGGCTGCCGATCACCTTGCTGGCCGCGGTGGTCGGCTTCCCACCCCTGTACGCCGTCGCGCTGCTCGCCGGGGCG
>JBIOVW010000529.1:0-3813 GCA_044867945.1 Nakamurella sp.
TTCTTCGTCGACCGGTCATTCTTCGTCGAACAGGGGCCGGATGCCGCGGGCCGCCATGATGTGGTCGTTGCCGGTTCCGGCCGCGACCATCGGCCAGACCTGCGCATCGGCACCGACGACGAAGTCGACGACCACCGGACGGTCGTTCACCGCCATCGCCGCCTCGATGGTCTTGTCGACATCCTCCTTGGACTCGCAGCGCAGACCGAGGCAGCCGTAGGCCTCGGCCAGCATCTTGAAGTCCGGGATCCGGTGCTTGTGGGTGCCCAGGTCGGTCTGCGAGTACCGCTCCCCGTAGAAGAGGGTCTGCCACTGCCGGACCATGCCCAGATTGCCGTTGTTGATCACCGCGACCTTGATCGGGATGTTCTCGATCGCGCAGGTGGCCAGCTCCTGGTTGGTCATCTGGAAGCAGCCGTCGCCGTCGATGGCCCAGACCGTCGCCTCCGGCCGACCCATCTTGGCGCCCATCGCCGCCGGCACCGCGTAGCCCATCGTGCCAAGACCCCCGGAGTTGAGCCAGGTGAAAGGCTTTTCGTACTGGATGAACTGGGCCGCCCACATCTGGTGCTGCCCGACGCCGGCCGCGTAGATCGCGTCCGGCCCGGCGATCTTGCCGAGCCGCTCGATGACGTACTGCGGGGCCAGCGATCCGTCGGGGGGCCAGTCGTAGCCGAGCGGGAAGGTCGCCCGGAAGTCGTCCAGCTCCGCCCACCAGGCGGTCAGGTCGGCGACCACTCCGGCGTTCTGTTCGGCCTGGACCGCGGCGACGAGCTCGGTGATCACCTCGCGGACGTCCCCGACGATCGGCACGTCGGCCACCCGGTTCTTGCCGATCTCGGCCGGGTCGATGTCGGCGTGGATGATCGTGGCGCCGGGCGCGAACGTCGCGAGCTGGCCGGTGACCCGGTCGTCGAACCGGGCACCGAGGGCGACGATCAGGTCCGCCCGCTGGATGCCCGCCACTGCCGCCACGGTGCCGTGCATCCCGGGCATCCCCAGGTGCTGGATGTGCGAATCCGGGAAGGCGCCGCGGGCCATGAGCGTGGTGACGACCGGGATCCCGGTCAACTCGGCCAGCTGTCGCAAGGCTTCGGTGGCCCGAGCCTTCAACACCCCGCCACCGACGTAGAACACCGGGCGACGCGAGGCGGCGATGAGCTTGGCGGCGGCGGTGATCTGTCCCGCGTGCGGCCGCATGGTCGGCCGGTAACCCGGGAGCTGGAGGTCCGGCGGCCAGACGAAGGTGGTCTCCGACTGCAGGACGTCCTTCGGGATGTCCACCAGAACAGGTCCGGGTCTGCCGGTCGATGCCAGGTGGAACGCGGCCGCGATCGTTTGTGGGATCTCGGCCGGGTCGGTGACGAGGAAGTTGTGTTTGGTGATCGGCATCGTGATGCCGCAGATGTCGGCCTCCTGGAAGCCGTCGGTGCCGATCATGGGACGGCCGACCTGGCCGGTGATCGCCACCAGCGGGACCGAGTCCATGTGCGCGTCGGCGATCGGCGTGACGAGGTTGGTCGCCCCCGGTCCGGAGGTGGCCATGCACACCCCGACGCGACCGGTGGCCTGCGCGTATCCCGTGGCCGCGTGCCCGGCACCCTGCTCGTGGCGGACCAGCACGTGGCGGACCCTGGTGGAGTCCAGCAACGGGTCGTACACCGGCAGCACCGCGCCGCCCGGGATGCCGAAGACGACCTCGACCCCGGCCTCCTCCAGCGAGCGGACCACCGACGCCGCGCCGGTCACCCGCTCCACCGTGCGAGTGACGGCGGCGTTGGCGGCCGCGGTGGGGCCGGCGGGCGGAATGACAGCCAGGCGATCTGCGGTGCGACCCTGCGTCATCGGAACCTCTTCTTCGCGTGTGCGTTCGGGTGTTTCGTCTGTGTGACATGGTCCAGGCAACAAAAAACCCCTCGTCACCGGGTCCGGTGTCCAAGGGGTTGCGCGTCGTCGCCGATCGGCGAGGACGCGCTAGCTGATTACGAGGATCTGTGCCACCCCGGCAGAGTAGGACGAGGTTCGACACACTGTCAAACGGCGGGAGGGCCTTACCCTGATGCCCGTGACCAGCCGGCCCGCCACCGGGGTGCCCGACGGGGCCCCGTCCGTGCCGTCCGCCGACTCCCCGCCCGCCGACCCGCTGCCCCTGGTCGGCGATGAGGTCACCGAGCGTCACCGGCTGTCCCGACGGGTGGTTGCCTACTGGCGGTGGCGTTGGCTGATCAGCCTGGTGCCGTCCCTGCTGCTGCTCGCGGCCCTGGCCATCGTGATCCCCTGGGGCGACGCCTGGCTCCGCTGGTCCGCGTTCCTGGTGCTCGCCGCCGCCGGTTTCGTCTCGTTGGTGATCCTCCCGCCGATCCGCTTCCGGGTGTTCTGGTACGCCATCTCGCCGACCGAGATCGACATCCAGCACGGCATCATCTTCATCAAGCGCAGCGTGATCCCGATGCACCGGGTGCAAAGCCTGCGGGTCGAGCGGGGGCCGATCGCCGACCACTACCGGATGGCCACGCTGCGCATCTCCACCGCGGCAAGCACGCTGTCCGTCTCCGGGCTGGAACGGCCGGAGGCGGACGAGGTGTGCACCCGCATCAGCCAACTGGCCGACGTGACCGATGATGTCTGAACAGGTCCCGCCCAGCGCGATGGGCGTGGCCGTGCCGGACACCCGGCTGCACCCGATCTACCTGGTCATCGAGACCGCCAACACCGTGCGTCAGGCGATCCCCTTTCTGGTCGTCACCATCCTCGGCGGGGCGCCGTGGCAGGTGAACGTCGCGCTGTTCGTGCTGATCATGATGGTCGCCACCGCGCAGTGGTACGTGCGCAAGTACTCGGTGATCGGCGGAGTGCTGCGGGTGCGCAGCGGGTTGGTCAACCGGGTGGTGCGGATCGTTCCGATCACCCGAATCACCGCGCTGGAGGCGCGCCGCTCGCTCACCCAACGACTGATCGGCGTCTGGGGCCTGAAGGTCCAGTCCCCCGGGGACGGCGCCGGGGCGGCGGTGAGCCTGGGCAGCCTCTCCGGGCGGCGACTGGACGAACTGCGGGCCGCGCTGGAGTCCGGGCGGATCCAGCGTCAACGTGTGGGCCCCGAATACACCGGACGGTCCAAGACCATCCAGCGGTACCTGGCCTGGCGGCACACCGAGTCGATCAAGGAGGGACCGGATGTGATCGCGGTGCTGCCCACCTCGGACATGCTGCTGGCCACGATCACCAACAACACGATCCCCCTGATCTTCGCCGGCGCCCTGGTCGTCTGGTTCCGCTTCTCCGAATTCGTGCCCCCACGCGCGGCGGACGTGATGAAGTCCACGGTCGAGCCGCGGGGGATCATCGCCGTCATCGTCGCCCTCGTGGTGGTCGCCGTCGTCGGCGGCGTGGTGATCGGCGCGTTGCGACTCAACCGGTTCACCCTCATCCGGGACGGCGACGTCATCCGGAACACCCGCGGGCTGCTGGGCAAGCAGGCGGCGACCATCCCGGTCAGGCGGATCCAGGCCGTCCGGATCGTCGAGGGGTTCACCCGGTCCCTGCTCGGCTACTGCAGCCTTCAGGTCGAGGTCGCCGGGCTCGGTCGGGCGAACACCAATCAGCGGATGTTGTTCCCGTTCCTGCGGACCGAACGGGCGGCCGCGTTGATCCGCCGGGTGCTGCCCGAACTGGCGTTGCCGGAACGGCCGCTGCGACCCGTGCCGGGTCGGGTCTTCCGCAAGTACTACGTTGTCCCCCGCAACTACGCCTGCGGGTTCACCCTGCTCCTGTTGTTGCTGCCCGGCTGGTGGGCGCTACTGGCGGTGCTCCCCC